>JBOFVP010000385.1:0-12727 GCA_051653165.1 Clostridium sp. | reverse complement strand
ATGATAGATACTTTAGATATTTTTCTAGAGTCAGAGCAAAGTGAAGGAGATAAAGAGAATTATGAGTTTGTAATGAAGTTTTTAAAAGAGGAGCTACAAAGTAAAAGTAGCAACATCATAAAATATATTAGAAATATTTCGTTAGAAGTAGAGGTGCTATCCCAAGAGGAAGATAGACTAGAAAAACTTAGAAAACAAAAAGAGAAGAAGGTTAATAGTTTAAAGAAGTATCTTGCGGATATTCTTTTAAATCTAGATAAAAATAAAGTTGAAACAGAGTTAGGTAATCTAGGTCTTAGAAAGAGTGTATCAGTAGCAATTGATAATCTAGATTTAATTCCTAAAAAATATGTTCAAAAGAAAATAGAATTGATACCAAACAAGAGAACGTTATCAGAACTCTTAAAACAGGGTAAAAACGTAAAAGGTGTACATCTAGAAAGTAAATACACCTTACAAATAAGATAGGGTTTAAAATCAATTTTACACAGTTTAGTGAGGTGATGAATTTTGTATAATGTAAATACATATAATGGAACTTATCAACTAGAGTTTAGAGGATGTTTTCAAACTTTAGATGAAGCGATGGAAGAGTTTCAAAAAGTAGAGAGTGAATATATGGAAAATTTTGGATATGAGGTTGGAACTACAGAATATAACCAAGAGTTAGAGAACTTCATGTTTAATAGCAGAATAGATAAAATTAACTAAAAATGTATATTATCAATAATAATAATAAGGGGTTGTCTTTAGGATAACCTCTTTTAATTTTAAGGAGGAAAATTATGAAATACTATTTACATAGAGCAGTAGCAAATAAACCAAAAGGCAGTAAGAAATTTAAAATGTCAGAATATACGATTCAAGAGTTTGACTCATTTAAGAAAGCTTTAGAAGTATTTATGCGGGATTTTTTAATTGAAGGAGATACAGAGCAAAGACGTTTTAGTAGTGATACAGAAATAGCCATGAGAATAACTACAACTAAGAAAAAGATTAGAGCAAGACTATACAAGCCACCTTTAAGAACATATGAGGTATTAGCGTTAAATCCACCTACAAGTAAGTACAGATGTTGTAGAGAGTATTTAGAGACAGACCCAGAGTATGGAATAGCACAAGATATATTTTTAATACTTGAAACTAACTATCAAAAAGCTTGTGAGGAGTTTCTTTATGAGATGAAAAAGTATGAAGATAAGAGAAATTCATTCTATATAGAGATTGAGGAGGATAAATAATGTTTGATAAGAATTTTTACCCAACGCCATATGATGTGGCATTAAAAATGATAGGTGAGTTAAATTTAAGAGGAATGAATATATTAGAGCCAAGTGCTGGAAAGGGAGACCTTTTAAGTGTAATTAGAGAAAAGTATACAAATATCTATTGTATAGAAAAGAATCTAGAGTTACAGAGCATTTTAAGAGAAAAGCAATACACAATATTAGGTGATGATTTTTTAAAGTATAAGCCAGATCATTTATTTGATTTAATTTTAATGAATCCACCTTTTGATGAAGGAGTAAAACATTTTCTTAAAGCATGGGAAATATCAGAAGAGAATACACATATTAGATGTCTTTTAAATGTTGAGAGTATAAGAAATCCTTGTAATAAAGAGCGAAAGTTAATGATAGATATATTAGAAGCTAATGGAGCAGAAATCGAGTATCTTGGAGATTGCTTTAAAGATGCTGAAAGAAAAACAAATGTTGAGGTTGCTTTAATTAAAATTCAAAATAAGTCTAAGAGAAAAAAGTTCCAATTTAACTTTGAAGAGTTTGGACAAGAGGAGATTAATTTAGAAGATTTAAATATTAATCAACTAGCTAAAGTGGATATACTACAAAACTTAGAGGATAAGTACAGTGCTGTAAAAGAAATTATTGGAGAGTATTTAACTCTAAAGAATAAATTACAACACTACTTAGATGGAGTTCTAGATAAATATGCTGTAGAAAATTTGTTAAAGAATAATTCTAGCGTTGAAAGAAGAGAGTACGAAGATGTACTCGAAAAAGTTAGAGTTGGATTCTGGCAGTTAGTATTTGATAAGACTAAGTTAGAGGAAAGAATGACATCTAATGTAAAAAAGGATTTCTTTGACAATAAAAAAGAATACAGTGTAATGCCATTTACTGTAGATAATGTTAATAAGCTGCTAGAAATTCTAATACAGAATTCTGCGCAAATATTCCAGAATTGTATAGAGGAAAGTTTTGATTATTTAACTATGTACTATCCCGATAATAGAGTTCATATAGAAGGGTGGAAGACAAATGAAAGGTGGCGTGTTGGAAAGAAGTTCATACTACCAGATATGCTAAATAGCTATAGATTTGGTATTCATAAGGATATAATAAGCGATTTAAGCTATATTAAAAGAGATAAAGTAAGAGATTTAGAGAAAGTACTATGTAATCTAATAGGAAAGAGTATCTCTAGAGTAGTTACCATAGATGAAGTTGTTAAAAGAGGAGTAGAGTTTGGTAAATGGAATGAATCAGAATTCTTTAAATTTAAAATATTTAAAAAAGGAACTATTCATTTTGAATTCTTAGATGAAAAGATTTGGAATGAGTTTAATAGAAAAGCTTGTGAAGGTAAGAGATGGCTAGGTTATTAAACCCGCAAGTGTTGTATAAAATGGAGGAGTTATGAAGAAAATATTAAAATTTTTAAAATGTAAGGATATAGATGAAGTAGTAAGCAAAATCAAGTCTTATGAGATTAACGAGGAGCTATCACAATTCAAAGAATTAATGACTACAATAAGCAAAGGAAACATAGGAAAGAAAGATCTCACAACAGTAAAGGGCAAAACAGAGCTTCTTAATTATTTAAAAAATGATATAGGATTCAAAAACACGGAGGAGTTCAAGGTTATATACCTTAGCTCCTCTAATCGTTTATTAGGGGAAGAAACACTATTTAGAGGAACTGTAGATAGAAGTGTAGTCTATCCAAGATTAGTTGTAGAGAGAGCCTTAAAATACGCAACTAAGGGCATTATATTCGCTCATAATCACCCAAGCGGTAGTTTGACACCAAGTAGAAAAGATATTGAACTTACAACAGAATTAAAAGAGTTATTAGAGGTAATTGATATTAAGCTCTTAGATCATATCATATTAGGTGAAGGAGATTACTTTAGTTTCTATGACAATGGACTTATTGAGTATTAAGCGGAGGAAAATTATGAATAAAGTTATATCAGCAGAAAGTATCAATTGTTTGGGTACTAAAGATATTCAAGTAGACATTACGAGGGATGGGTTTGTAGTAAATATTATAGCTTGGGGCGAATGGTATACAGAAGAGGCTAAGGATGTAAAGGAACTAGAAGAACTATTAAATTGGTTTAATGTACAGCAATACACAATAAATGAGATAAAGGAGCGAATAAAAAATGCCTAATTACTGTTTTAATAGAATAAAGTTAAATTTATCTTTTGAAGAATTGATAAAGTTAAAGGGAAGAATTTTATCAAAAGATGATTTTGGAGATTGCTATTTTGATTTTAATAAATTGATAGAAAGACCAGAGAATACCTTATTAAAAGCTTATGATGATAATCTAGCAAAGGCATTTAGTAAATATTATTATGAAAATCCAGATAGCTTGGATCAAGAGCTATTAGATAAGATTATTAAAAATGAAATTAAAAGAGTTAGAGTGAATGGAATGTTAGTTAATATAGACCAGTATGTAGAAGAGAGATACTCAAAGGCGGAGCTGAAAAACTACAATGGAAAAATGCTTACACTGTGGCATGAGTGGTGTGTAGAAAATTGGGGAACTAAATGGAACTCATTGTTTTCATCTATTTCAAGAGAAGAACTAGTTTTTAGTACAGCATGGCATCCTATATCACAAGCTTTGTTTGAGAAGTTTATAGAAATATGCAGAGATGTAATGGGCGAGAAAGCAGACAAGGTATGGCTTTATTACGAAGAGGATAGAGGAAAAATATCAGGAAGATATTTTATTCAAGAGGGAATGGTACAAGTAGACACTCAATACAAGGAGGAGGAAGTAGCTTAATGTATGAAATAATCGTTGAAATAAATGGAGCTGAGTATAGTTTTGGAGAGTTTAATAGCAAAAAAAGAGCTGAAAGTTTCTTAGAAGATCTTTATGAAACTAAAGAGATAGCTAGTGATGTAGAAGCATGGATTGAATAGGTTTAATAAAATCAATGGGTAGTATAAAAAGCTACCCATTTTTATTTTTGAAAAGTAGAAATAAAAATACAAAAAAAGTTTCTATTTATGGAACTAAATATAGAAAAATCATATGTATTTAAAAAGTTTAGATAACGTTATATAATAAAGGGATTTACAAAATACATGTGGGAGGTTGGAATTGAAGAAAAAAATACGTGTGCTAGTTCCAACTTTTATATTGGAAACGTTAGAAAGAGATTGTGAGTTTTTTGGATTAACTAAAGAAAAATTGTGTAATGAAATATTTTTAAAGTTTTCTTTGAAGTTTAGATCAAGATATCAAGACGACATGATGTTTGAAAATAAGGAGTATTTACAGTTTACTTTGAATAAAGCGAATCAAAGGTATTACACAGATTTGTTAAAAGAGCTACCAGAGGACAATGACTCAGAAATTATAAGGGAGATATTTTCAACATATTCAGTTTTAGTATCGTTTTTAAGAGAAATTTATCTATTCAGAGAAAAAATAATATTTCTGTATTCAGCTTTAAAAGAATATAGAGTTTTAAAAATTGATACTCATCATGGAGTGGTTGAAGGAAGGATAACTAGAATCTATCGTTGTCAAGAAAATAACTATCTAAAAATTGATATTGAGGAACAAAGCTATTATGTAGGTCAAATAAGAGTTATATCTTAAAAAATATATGGAGGGATAAAAAATGAAAAAAATATTGGCAACACTAAGTGTTTGTGTAAGTCTTTTAACAGGATGTACAGGAGGATCAGACTCAGATTATATCGAAACTGTTAAACAAATATCTTTTGATGATGGAGTAACAGTAGAAAATATTGTGAGAGAAAAATTAACAGGGTCAGAGTTTCAGGCTTTAAATGGAGATAAGGTAAGAATTGATAAGGGACTGGCAGTATTTGATAAAACAGGAACATATATTTTTCTATTAAAAGGAATGGAAGGAAAAATTCAGGAGTTAGCATCAAAGGCTAATGTTGTTCCTGTAGTTCTAGGGAATGAAGATATAACGTGGGAAGTTGAAGGAGAAACAAAAAAAGGAAAAATAATTAAAGCAAAAACAGATAAATCAGTAGTAAAAATCTCAACAGAGCAAGATGGAGATTACATTCAAGTGAATTCGACTAATATAAAGGCATTTAATGGAAAAACAGGAAAAGCAATATCTGAAAAAGAATTAAAAAATTATAATCAATTAAATAATATGCTAATGGCAGAATAAGAGGAGAGAAAATGAAAAAAGGAATTATATTATTATTAGTAATGTTTTCAATGTTAGCTTATGGAAAAGAGGTTGAATTCTCAACTTTAAAAGAGGTTAATGGAATTTATTATGAAGATGGACAAAAGTTTACAGGAAAAGCTGTAATAAAATTTCCAAATGGAAAAATAGCCAAAATAGAAGAATTTAAAAATGGTGAAAAAGATGGAATTATAAAAGTATTTTATAAAAGTGGTAGTTTAAACTTAGAAATAGAGATTAAGAAAAATAAAGAAAATGGAAGAACTAAAATTTATTATGAAAATGGTCAATTAGATACTGAAATGCAATTTAAAAATGGAGAGCCAGATGGATATGCCACATCATACTATGAAAATGGGAAAGTTAAATCTAAAAGTAAATATAAAAATGGTAACCCTGATGGAAGAGTTAAACTTTATAATGAAAAAGGTGAAATTACAAGCGAAGGTATTTACGAAAATGGAAAGCTTGTATCAGAAGTAAATTATTAGAGAGGAATTTTACAATAGATTGAAAAAATTAGGAGGAAAACAAAATGGGGATTTGGATATTTGTATTATCTTTAATTGGTGCTGTTGTGGCTTTTATACAAAATGATACCTCAACTATAGGTATGGCAATATATATAGCTATAACTATTTTATTTATAAATATAGCTATGGGGAACATAGCAGAAGTTATTAGGAGAACATGTTCACCTGACACAGTTTATTATAATAGAACATCGGAGCTAATACAGACTAAAATATTTTGGAGTGTAGGGATTCATGTAGGTGCAGTATTTCTAGGAACTATTTTTGGCTTAGGAATACTTGTACGTTTCAATTGGTGGCAAATTTTGTTAGTGTTAATATTGGCATTGGTAATAGCTTTAATTAGTGGAGCTATGAATCAGCAAGAATAAAAAATATTAAAAAGAGAAGTCAAAAACTTCTCTTTTTTTGTTCAAATCCATTTAAAGGCTCTACTAGTGGTATATTTACCATAGAATTCTAAAACATCGATTCTAGGGTGCTTTAAATGGCTTTATGGGCTATTTCTAATGATAGGAGCTAGGTATAGCAGATATTTTAGATAAAAGATGATGTTAGTTTTTCAATGGCTGTCTGATATTTTTATTCAAAGTATTGTTATAATTTTATGTATAAAGTTTATAAAAAAATATTTTGGCTATAAATAAAATTTTTTAATTTGAGATAATTATATATCATCTAGTGACAATTCCCGAAGGGGATTGGAACTAGTATTAATATAATATATATAATAATAAAGATATAGTATATTTTAATTATAATAATTATGCTAATACCTTAGTATAGCATAATAGTGATTTACGTATAGTGTTATGGAGTACCAAACGTAATAACACACTCTTTTAGTAAATCACGGTATTATAATAAAATCATGATGAATAACACAACAAGAATACGTTTAACTCTAAAATCCATTTAAAAGACAAAAATAAATACTTATGGATATTTTATCAACAAAGTCCATGAAGTCGATTAAAACCCCATTTAAATCAATTCTAGAGACATTATTTTAATAGCTAGCCAGTATATTTCAAAATCTAAAATCCATTTAAAACTTTAGAACAAACAACAAGGTTAAATCTTATTGAAAATAGATATGTAGATATAAAAAATAAAACTAAAATAAAACTTAGGTAAATAAGTATTAATATAAAAAAGCCAACTAGTTTAACGATAGCTGGCTTTTTGACTTATAAAATTTTGATTGGAAAATTTTTCCTATTGAATAAATATATTTTAAATTAATTTCTAAGAATCTGCAATAAAAAACAAAAAAGAGCATACATGCGATATAAAGTTCCTAAGGTTACTTTAAATCCAACTTGCTCTTTTCTGAAATCAGTCTTGATTTTAGTGAATAAAAATATAAACTGCAACAACGTAATCCAATTATAAAATACAATAAATTAAATCTGCAATAAATTTTTTTAAATTTAACTTAAGTATTTGATTATCTGTATTGAATAAAGTCCATTCTTTGATTGAAAGTGTTAATTCCAATATCAATTCAAATAAACTAATTTTAATATCAATTCAAACAGTTAACTATATTACTTAATAAAAGTTTAACAAATCAAATAATAATAATATCTACCATTACAGTAAGATCACCACTATAAAATCCTCCATAAGTTCTATTAAAATATCTAATTTGAAAAGTATCATATTTCGATAACAATCCCCTGTAATTAAGAGGGTAATGGTGTAAAAATGTATAAAAATAAATAATCATATTTCAATACTAAAATATATAAATAATTATAAAATACTATGCTATTTAGTATATTTTGATGGTAAATATAGCTAATATATAGATATATACATATATTTTATCTAGAACAGTGGGTATAGAAGTGAATGAAATGAAACGGATATACTCACTGAAATATCTAGTATTATTTTATTTATTTTTAATTTTAAAGCTATTATCTCTCTTTAAAATAAAATTAAAAAGGGAGGTATCTATAATGGATACAATACAATTAGATTTAATATTTAAGGATGGGTGTGATTTTACTAGAGAGGAGGAGAGAAAAATAAAAAGGACTTTGGAAGGATTAGAAAGTCCTTTAGGTTACTCATATTGTGATTTGTTAAAAGGAAGAGGAGTAGTATATGGAGAGAAGGAAACAAAGATAATGGTAAAATTATCTTTTCCTAGATTTTACTTTGAAAACAATGCGTATTTGATTACTACTTATGTAGAATGTGCAAAGGTTCAAAAACATTTTGTTGAACAACTTCAAAAAAATAAACTTTTAAAGAAAGTAAAATCAATTAAAATCACTAGGATAGACATACCATTTACTTATCTTATGAGAGAGGATAAAGAATTTTATGATTATTCCAATGTATTTAAAATATTAGAATCAGCTTTTACGAAGGAATATCCAAGAGTAGAAGGGAAATCATTAGTAGATACAAAGAAGAAAAGAGAGCAAACAGTAACTTTTACAGATTCTCCAAGTCTTGCTGCCTATAATACTAAAATAATGATTTACAATCAGAAGTTAAATTTAGATTCTAAGTTAAAAGAAGATATAGATATAAAAAAAACTTTGGAGAGATTTCCAGATTTACCAAGAAGAATGAGAATTGAGATGTCAAAAAGAATCAATAGGAAAGAAATGTCACTTAAAGACTTTAAAAAATTTCAATTATTTAAAGAGTATTTAAATAAATATAAGCGAGAGTTAAAAAAGCTTTTATTTGATGAGAAATTACTAGATACAATTTATGAAGAGGAAACAGAAAAATTAGCTGAAATATTAGACGAAGAGAAAGAATATCGTGAAGATTCTTTTAGATATAAAAATTTTATTTGTGATTACAGAGAAGATATTTATGATTATAGAATATTAAGAGGAGCACTTAAAAGTGTTATTGCTAAACGAAAAACTAGGGAAAGTGCAATAACAGAGATCAGAAAAGAATTAAATATTCAAGAAGAAAAAAAAGGTTTAATAGTAATTGGAATTTGTGATATTGTGGAAGATATAGCAGACACTATAAAAAAGTCTTTTAAAGGTCAAAAAAAGAAAAGTAAAGAGGACGAGATAGAAGAGTGGCCATTCTAAATGCTTAAAAAAATAATTGAGATCTATAGATATACTTAAATTTTACAAATATATAAAAAATATATTTAAAAAAGGATAAAAACATATATATAGTCAGAAAATAGAAAAACAGAAAAATAGATCTAAAGCTAGTAAAATAAAGGTATTTAAGGGTTTTTGTAGATAGAATAGTAGAATTTATAAATTCTGCTATTCTATCTATAATTCTGTATCCAAAATTGACAAAAGAACTTTTTCGTAGCCTAATCTTTTATATACAATATAAAAGATTAGGGGGAAAAATGTTACTAAAAGAGAAAAAATACCATCATATTGAAATGATAGCTGAGTTAGAAACTTTTACATTACAAGAAAAATATATTCGTGAGAATGAAAGCCCATATTTAATCGACTATTTATATGGAGTTTCGGATTTAGATCAGGAAGTTAGTAATTTTTTATTAGAAATAGGATTAGAAGATAGGTGGATTATATTTTACAGATGTTTAATAAAATCTGATATTTTAGAGAAAAAACAGTATGATAAATTAAGGAAATATAAAGAAAATTTATTTTTGATAAGAGATGAGTTAGATTTAAAAGAAATAAAGGAATTTTTAGAGAGCCAAAAAATAGAAAAAACTGAGACACAGTTAATTGATTTATTGGAAAAAATTAAAGACATGGTAAATCAAAAAAACAAAGAAAAAGGTGAACAAGACGAAATAGATTCTATTGATGATTTATTTTGTGATGACTCAATAAAGGAAAATTTTGAAAAATTATTAGAAACTTACATTAATTTAGATGAAAAAAAGAATAAAGATGAATGGGAAAAAAGTATTTTTGATTTAGATTTCTTTTTAATGGGAAAAGAAGTTAAAAGGAAAATAAAATTTACCAAAACTGATTTTATGGGAAAAGTATTGAATTTGAATAATGATAAAGTAGCTAAAATTAAAGAGAAATATGGAGTAGGTGCTAAATAAATATGAATATATTAATAAAAAAATCTAAAGTAAAAGAACTAGAGAATTTAGAATATGATTTACAACATTTTAATTTAGCAGAAAAAGAATTAATAATAGCTAATAATTTACTTGCGCAAGTAAAAGAATTTCCAATTAAAGATGCTATAGAATTTAATAAAATAATGAGTAAGAAAAAAGTGATAACTTTAATTATAAGCATTACACATGTAGATTTGAAGAAAAGAATTGTAAAAATTTCAGGAGCAGATTTAGAGCTAGATTTTTTTATTGCAAAAAATGAGGTAGAAAAAATTAGAACACACTTAAAGAAAAAAAGAATTCTAGCAGAATTGAGAATTAGACAGCATGAAAATAATATATTTTTCATAGAGAAAGTAACTATAGTTACTAAATCAAAAGAAGAAAACTACTCTAATATTATAGAGCTGAGAAAAAATTACACAACTGATAAATGGAAAAATTTAATTTTAAATACAGTAGGTTATGATTTAAAAGATTCAAAAAGCATTTTAAAGGATCTAATGATAGTTAGATTAATACCATATTTAGAAAAAAATTATGGATATATAGAATTTGGTGGGTTTTCAACTGGAAAAACAACAATGGCAGAATTATTTAGCAATTCAGAAAAAATAGCATCAAATATCTCAGAAGCACAATTAATATATAATGTAAATAAATCTAAAGAAGGATTATTATTTTCCAAAGATGTTCTTTATTTAGATGAATCTGATTTTAGTGTTTTTAATCAAAATATTGCTACGGCTTTATTACAAGCACTAGCAGGAAATGAAGTTCAGGTTAGAGATAAATCAGATGCTAAAAAATCCAATATTTCAATAATAAGTCAAGGAAATATTGGAGATGGTATAGCTGATTTTATGAGTGGAAAATTATTTAAAAGATTTGAAAAATCATTTAATGCATCAGCTTTTCTGGACAGAAAAAGTTTCTTTATTGCTGGATGGTTAATTCCACCATATTCTAAAATAAAAATAGAAGAAGATTGTGATGTTATTCCATTAAGTATACTTGAAGATTTTTTTAAAGTTCAGAGAGATAAAAAAAATTACTCAAACATGGTAGAAGGGTTAGACATTAACCTTACAGGAAGCGAGTCCGAAGGAAGATTTATAGAAAGTGTGAAAAAAACTATCTCTGGGTTTCTTAAATTAATTTATCCAGAAAAAAATATAGATTTTGAAGTTGAAAAAGAAGAAATTAAAAAGATAATATTATTAAGTATATTAGGAAAGTTTGCAATTGCTAAAGCAACAGCTGACTTAGAAGGAGTAAATTTTCAAAATAATACAATAGAAGTTTCATGGAAAAATATGAGTCTTATAAAAATAAACAAAAGAATTTTAATCAATGATTATATAAAATCAAGAGAAGAAAAATATTTTAAAAAAGAGTCATTAATTATAACAAAAGATGAAAAATATACATCACCTTGGGAAAATGAGAATATTTCAGAAATGACAGAAGAAGATATTATATTTGAAGAAAAGTGTGAAAAAGTTGAAATTACTGAAAATTTAAAAAATCTACTTTTACGTATAAATGATATAGAGATAAAAAATAACTGTATTGAATATTATAAATTTATAGAAGCATTTAGTTTTAACCAAACGAACGAAAAACAACCAGAATTTTTTGAAAAAGTTTCTTTCTTTTTAGGTATTCTTTGGAGTTATAGTCAACTAATCTTAGAGAATTCTGAAAAGAAAATTATAAGAGAACTTTTGAGAACTATAGAAAAAAAGGAGAATTATACTAATTATAGTAATCCTATTTTGGCTCTTTTGAATCAATCACCTTCGGATGAGTTAGAGGCTGTAAAAAAGATAGTAAAAAAAATAAATGAAAACTTAGAAAATACTAATTTTCAAAAAGATATAAAAGAATTAGAGAAAATTTTTAATGACAATTTAAAAAAGTTTATAGTTAACAGATACTCATTAAATGATTTAAAAAAAATATTGGGATTTAATTAAATATCTATGTCTACTATTTTGAAAGAATACCATAGTTAGAGAGCCTTTATAGACTCTCTTTTTCTGTTATTTATTAGAGGTTAAACATTAGTGTTTATTTGAAAATAGGCTTTAATTCTTATGTTTGACAATCATTAGTTGTATCTCTAAAAATAGTCAGACAGTGTATAATCAATTTAAATTAAAAAAATAACTTGCATATCAATCGATTATGTAATACAATTGTATTACATATATAAATGAGGAGGTTTTAATATGTCTGTTATATCTGTTAGATTAAATAATGATGAAGAAACATTATTAAAAAAAGTCGCTGATTTTGAGGGAATTGGTCTTTCAAGTTATATAAAAAAAATTGTCTTTGAGAGATTAGAAGAAGAATACGATTTGAAACTTACTGAAAACGCATATAAAATTCATACAGAATCTAATCAAAAAACATACTCTTTTGAAAGTGTAGTGGAGGAACTAGGAATTGATCTATGAAAAAGTATAGGGTTGAATTTTCAGAAATATCTTTAGGATACTTAAAAAAATTAGATAAATCAGTTCAAACAATCATATTAAAGTGGATTAAAAAAAATCTTGTTGATTGTAATAATCCTAAAGCACATGGAAAGGCATTAGTAGGAAATAAAAAAGGATTTTGGAGATATAGAGTAGGTAATTATAGATTACTTTGTAATATTCATGATGATG
>JBOFVP010000384.1:0-4426 GCA_051653165.1 Clostridium sp. | reverse complement strand
TATTTTGCAGACGATTCAGGATTTAAGCCTATTGCATGTAGAGCTTATAGACCTCAAACAAAGGGAAAAGTTGAGGCATTAGCAAAGGTTACAAGTCGTTTATCCGTTTATAACGGCGAGTTTGAAGACTATGATGAATTAGAAATAATAGTTAATGACTTTATGAATGAACTTAATAATGAAGTATCATAGGCTATTGGTATTGAACCTATAAAGTTATTAAAAAAAGAAAGAGAGTATCTTAACCCTAAAACACCTATAAATTCTTTGTATTCATATATCTCCTGCGAAAAAGAATATAAAGTATCTAAAGAATCAATGGTTAATTATAAAGGTAAAAAATACTCTGTCCCGACCAATTTAATTGATCTTAAAGTTAATATTACCGAAACCGAAGGTAATATCAACATTTATTATAATAAAGATTTTATAGTATGTCACCCAATTAGCGAGAAAATATTTAATTATAAGATTAATCACGTTCATGAAATTTTAAAGTCCGATGCTTTAAAACATCTACCCGATGAAAAAATAGAGTCATTTATTCAAGAAAACATTTCAAATATGGATATACTGTTAGGAGAGTGATTATATGTATGCAAATTTATTGAATAATTTAGAAAAATTAAAACTTGATAAAATGTATTCTTATGTTCCAGCATATTTAGATACTGTAATAAAGGATAACATACCAGTGCTAGATGCTATTGTTCATTTAACGACTAAAGAAATAGAGTATAAAAATGAAATGGCCTCTAAAATACAAGTTACTGTAGCTGGTTTTCCATTTGTAAAAAGGGCTGAAGATTATAATTTTGATTTTCAGCCATCAGTAAATAAGGCACAAATTAAAGATTTATGTTCGCTGAGGTTCATAGAAAATAAAGAGAACATCCTATTCTACGGAACCCCTGGAGTTGGAAAAACTCATTTAGCTACCGCTATCGGAGTGGAAGCAGCGAGTAAACGACATTTGACATACTTTATTTCTTGCCATGATCTTATTCAAAATCTTAGGAAAGCATATGATGAAAATAGACTAGAAACTAGATTGAAACATTATAATAAATATAAGTTACTAATAATTGATGAAATTGGTTATTTACCTATTGATAAATTAGGAGCAAATTTATTTTTTCAGCTTATAACAAAGAGGTATGAACATACCTCAACAATAATTACAACCAATCAACCATTTAGTAAATGGGGATATGTATTTTCTGATCTTACGTTAGCGAATGCTATTTTGGATAGACTATTACACAACTCTCACATAATAAAGATAGTAGGACCATCTTATAGGACTAAAGATGTTTATGAGCTTATGCAACAAGAGCGTAGCAATAATTAACATTAGAACTTTTATACATTTCCATGTTGGAACTTTTCAACATTTTGATATTGACATTTACACTTGAGCTTTCTTATGAAAATAATTACTGTACAATTTTCACCAGTATATACTTTCTTGTGAATTTATTTAATTTACTTAGTATATATTAGCTTATAATCAAAATAGTTTTTATTGGGATTTCATCAGAAACTATTCAAGAAAAGAGTATAAAAAGATTTGGTCTATTACTAATATTTATATAGTAATAGCAAAATATTCATTTCTTTTTTCTATGATATCAACCATATGATTAATAAAAGTATAAATATCTTGTGTACTCATCTTTCTATAATATCGTGCTTCATTTAAACTTGTGAATTTTATTATATTTTCCTTAGAAATGTCACCTTTAAAGAACATTTCTAAGTGTTCTTTCTTTATCCATTCTTGAACTTTTTGTAGATTATTTTCAAAGTATTTGCTTAGAATTCCACCAGGAAAGCATTCGTATAAGCTCTTATCAATTCTATCTTCAGAACAAGAGTAACGATCGGGATTCATACGTGCTGGTATATTTTCAAGGTTTTTAGGCAAAAGAATTAAATTGCCTCTAGAATGATATAAATTAGCAAATTTATAGAAATGTATATTAACATCTAAATAATAATCTTTATTTTTATTTTTAATTAATTCATATAAATCAATTTGATTTTTATTATAAGTTATGCCAGTTTTATTTTTTATTGCCCATTTATAAGGGGTGAAAAAAGAAATCATTGTATCTCCACGATAAGAGAATAATTTTTTTTCTTTATGATTTTTAATATTATTTTCATTCCTAAAAAAATAATAAGAATCTCCATCATAATGTTCTCGAAGTAGATTTTGTTTTATACTACTCATACTGAGATACTTTAAGACTACTTCTAAACTGTCTGTTGGTATAGAATCATCAAAGAAAGGGTTTTTTTCTTTTTTAAATTTTTTAAACATATATTCATACATATATCTATTCATTACATATCTCCTTAAATTTAAGAATTAATTTTTAGTATATACTCAAGTAATTGGAATCTTCTATGTATTTCAAATCTAATATAAATTCGAATAATACAATTAACTTAAATGTATATTATAATTTTATCCATTTACAAAATGATTAATCAAAATTTAATAAATAAATAAATAAAATTTAATTCAGATTATAAAATAATCATCCATATAAATTTTTAACTAAAATGTATTGGAACATATAAGCTGGTATACTGAAAAGGGTCTTTATAAATATGTGAGGGGAGTTTACTGCTCCCTTTTTACTTTAATACTTGCTATTTTAGAATTTACGGAGTTATCTAATAAATAAGTTATTACTGGATAAAATAGATAGAAAAAACAGTGAAAATAGGGTAATATCACTATTTAGAAATTAAAAACTATTTTATGAGATAAGGGAGAAGTAGATTATATTAAAAAAAATTATTGTTGATCGTATTATAGAGCAATATGGAGAAGAAGACCACGAAAAATTTATTAATAGTGAGGATATTAATTGTTGTGATAGTAAAATACTTAATGGAGTTAAGGAGTTGTATACATTGAATAAAGAAGAACTAGATGATTTTAAAGAGGAATTAAAACCAAGTGATGAAGAAGAAATAGAGGGAGAAGATGATTTGACATATTACCATTATTAAAAGAAAAATACTAACAAATTTAAAAGTAATAACATAAAAAAAGAGAGGCATTAAACACTCTCTTTTTTTAGCATTAATTTTCTAAATTTATTTTCTAGTATTACTTGTGGTATTCCTAAAATAGCTCCATAAAAGATACCTATTGACGTTCCTATATTAGCAGATGTAGTTATTATCATAAAAGATAATGCCTGAAATATAAAAGAACTAATTATATAGTTAGGATTTTTATACTTTACACCTTTTAAAAAGCAGATTGCGTGAATAAAAAGTAATACTAAAGCAATCATTAATCCAAAACCTGCAATAGTAGATGGGTCAAGGAGATATAAGGGAACATATATTATAGTTAGTATAATAGAAAAAGCACCTAAAAATATTCCTTGAAAAAGGACTGTAAAAGTTAAAGTTAGTTTTGAAAATAAGCCTATTTCACTTAAGCTCCAAAATTCAAATGGGTTCTCAAATAAATTTTTCATTGTATTTACTCCTTAAAATATGAATTTTATCTAAAATTATAGACAAATTTAGTAATAAGTATTCATAACTAAGAAATAGTCTAAATGAAATAATGATAGCAAGTAGAAGTTTTAGGAGAATATACGCATAGCAGGCTTAAATGAAAAACTAACTTCCGTTTTAGCGTAAGTGGAGTATACCGAGTTTTATAGACACATAGAAAACACGTATAATCAGAATTAAGAAGGAGGTGTTAATTAAATGGGAACCCAAAGAAGATTTACTAAAGAATATAAAGAAGAGATAATTAACTTAGTGACAGAACAAGGTAAAAGAGTAACTCATGTTGCGAGAGATATAGGTGTTAGCGAAGCAACTGTTAGAGGTTGGGTTAAAAGATACAGAGAGCATGGTGAAACTGCTTTCCCAGGTAGTGGAAATCCAAGACCAGAAAATGAAGAAGTAATAGCATTAAAGAAAAAATTAGCAGATATTGAAGAAGAAAATGAAATATTTAAAAAAGCTATACGCATCTTCACAAGGCCCGAGAAATAAGATATAAATTTATTCGTGATAATAGCTCCATATTTCGAGTGGAGAAGATGTGTACAATATTAAATATAAAGAGGAGCTCATATTATGCTTGGCTAAAAAGACCTATGTTGGTGATATTACCTATTAGGTACTGAAGAAGGCTGGTTGTATTTAGCTACTGTAATTGACTTATTTGATAGAAGTGTTGCAGGTTGGTCAATGGATTCTACAATGACTAGAAGACTAGTTATCGATGCCTTTAATGCTGCTATATTAAAAGAGAATCCAGATGAAGGTTTTATATTTCATTCTGATAGAGGGGTTCAGTATGCATCCTATGACTATCAAGATTTATTAAGGTATAATGGCTGTATTCAAAGTATGAGTGCTAAGGGCTGTTGTTATG
>JBOFVP010000383.1:0-1533 GCA_051653165.1 Clostridium sp. | reverse complement strand
AAAGTATTTGTTTGATATTGAACCTGGCAGAGAAATAAGTGTCAAGTATAATTGTGATTCCAATAATGACAAAATAAGGTCATATATATGTTTATATGATAAAGATTATAACATGATAAGTATAATTGGTATGGGTGGTAATTTGGGATATTCTGTTAATATTATAACACCGACATTATCTAAATACATTGGATTTAGAATCGGTGGGAGCGATATAACAACTGTAAATTTTAAAAACATAATATGCGAATACACAACCAACCAACAAACACCATATCAACCATACCAATCAGATACAGAAACAATACTTCTTTCAGAGCCCTTACGTTCTCTTCCTAATGGGAAATGTGATGAACTTATTAATAATAAAATCACAAGAATAGTTGGTAAAGCTATTTATGATAACACTAAAGAAGAAACAGTATTACCATACGCAGCTCAACCAAAAGATACTAACTTCATGCTATTTATAAGTAAATATGCTAGTGATGCAAATAAAGATCCTAGAACTGGAAAGGTATATTGTGATAGGTTCGCAGAGGTTGGATATTATGCTGCGGTTAATGCTATTCCAGGATACGAAGGTGTTTATTCTGAATATACTGGACCTACAGCGTGTATGTATTTTTTTATTAGTAAGTCTAAGCTATCTACACCTGATATTAATGGGTTTAAAGCATGGCTAAAAGCAAATCCAACAACAGTATACTATGAATTAGAAACACCAACTATAGAGCAACTTCAACCAATTGATTTAAAATCGTATAATGGTGGAACTTATATTAGTACAACTAATAATATTAAGGGAGAGGTTACAGCAACTGTTCCTGTTAAGTAAATTTGAGGTAAGGAGAAATCCTTACCTCTTTTTTTATTTACATAAATATGGACAAGTATATAGAAAAAGTTGTAAAATAAAAGAAACCACTATACGACTGGAAATCTAAGGTGGTTTCTTGAATTTAATATTATTCCATTTTGAGATAATTCTATTATATAGGTTTTTCTTATGGAATACAAGAAGTGTGGAGGGAAAATGAATTTAATAGAGTACAAAGGTATATTAAAGAATACAGTAGAGTTAGAAATGCCTAATTATTTGAGGCAAAAATTAATTTACGCTATAAAAGAGAATAAGATTGGAAAATATGGAGCTGATGAATCAGATGAAATAATAAATTTAACAGGTATGGCGAACCATCAGTCTAGGATAAATAAGTGTTTAGATAGAAATGACTTGACAATAAAGTTGATAGATCTATTGGATATTAGCAGAGGATATAGATACTCCATAATTTACAAGTATGATAATATAAATTTTGATGTTTTTAAAAGAAATCTTGAAATGATAGCTGATAATATTACTAGTGAGTATTACAAATATGAAGTTAAAAAGGATCAAATATTGTATTATGAGGATGAGGATGCACTTTATATTAAATTTCATAAGAGTATTGAAGTTTTGGATAAGAAAAATCTTCAAAGAAGATATGTAAGATATCCTATATTGTTTGTATTTCATAAGAAAATGAG
>JBOFVP010000382.1:0-3249 GCA_051653165.1 Clostridium sp. | reverse complement strand
TTCATTGCGTTTATTATTTCATCAATGGCTTCTACTGCCATTGTGGCTTTAGCTTTGGTTGCACCATCTTCTATGCAAAACTTAGCCATTTTGTTCCTCATTCCAATTTTAATATCTAAATTTTAACATATTTAATCATAATTTTTCATTCATACATGCATTTTCTTTACTTTTGGAGAATGTTCTTTTTAATACAATACCTTCTTTAAATCCACCACGCTCAAAAAGCTTCTCATATCTTTTTTTTATTAAATCCTCTTCTGAATATCCCATATGATGAGCAATACCAAATAAAACTTCCATTACATCGGCAAGTTCCTCTAGGTTTTTATCCTCTAAATATTCATTGACTTCTTCATTAAGCTTTCTTTCTAGAAGCTCTAATCTTTCCTCAATAGGGGCAACTACTATTTCACATTCCTTACCTGAGGCTCTAATCACCTCAGGGATTTTATCTCTAACTAATTTATCATAACACTTACTCATTCTCGCAAATAACCTCCTTCTTCTCCTCAATAACCTTAAAGTTAATCTCATCATTAAAGCACCAAGTTCTAAACCCTTGATTATAAGCAATCTGATAAAGAGGATGAATAACAGAGCATAGTCTATCAATAAACATATCCTTATCAATTACAACATCTAAATTAGAAACATTATTTATATCCAACTCAGAAAACACATCAAAATAATCCTCAAGAGCCTTTTTCCCACCACTATAACCTCTTAAGAAAGTAAATAACTCATATTGCATAGATGCAAAAGATATAAAATACTCCTCCCAATTAGGTAAATCATCACTCTTACTACTATTAACCCTCTTAAAAGTAGGAATCAAATTCCAAAGCATATCATGCCCAATGAAACTCCAAGGAATAAAATGATCAATACTCATCAGATTCTTACTATTAAAATCTTCAAAACTAATTCTCTCATTAGTATAAATATCAATAATATCATTATTCTTAGCAAACTCTGTCCAAATTTTTGTAGCAAGTCTTAGTTCCCTGCTTCCCTCAGCTTCCAACTTATAAATAATAGAAGGAACATTTGGGTTTCTTCTTTGGAGGAAATCAATCAAGTTATATCTTAACCATCCATTTATAATACCTTGATTTCTCTTAATATATTTAAACCAACCTTCATTAATTATAATCTTTCTCTCTTTCACATTGACCCTGTAAAGACATTTAAAATTATTACTACATAACTCCATAACCTTCTTTTGTTGAGAATAATCATCCTTAATACCTTTTAGTTCATCCTGAAAAGTAGGTCTTATTAATCTAAAAATAACATACCTTAAAAGCTTGTCCTCATATTTTTTAGTTACTACACCCTTTAAAGCCTTAACAAGTTTCACCTTATTAATATCCCTTGGAATACCAGAGTTACAATAAATCTCATCAACCACATTAGCCAATTGGTCTGTTTTCCCAAAACTCAAATTATATTTTAATAGTGGATGCCAAACATTTTCAATCATTCTGCAAACTAAAGTATTATAATCTATTTCATGGT
Source organism: Clostridium sp. (assembly GCA_051653165.1). Taxonomy (GTDB): domain Bacteria; phylum Bacillota; class Clostridia; order Clostridiales; family Clostridiaceae; genus Clostridium. Next base: position 1,728 of record JBOFVP010000382.1, on the reverse strand, counting down.
TATCCATTAAAACTTCATCAAAAATAGCTTTAAAACAAAAAATTTTATAACTTGTAGTCATATCATCTAAAGCTTCATTTAAAAATTTAACATCAACCTCCATATCTGTTGGTAATTCATACATATATATCTTCCTCCACCAAATTATTACTTTTATTATACTCCATATCACACTATTTTTGAATTATAATCTAGATAACTCTTCCTTTTACGTACGTAATAGTATATAATTTATATATATTTACGTACGTAGGAGGACAAAATGAAAAGCAAGTTTTATTACACCTTCCCTGCTATCAGAGGAAGGCAAGCAAACAGAGACTTCTTTGTAATAATGTGTCCAATGGGAATACTTTCAAAGCTATTCATTTTCAATGAAGATGAACTTCCCCCAGAGCACAGAGCACAAAGAATATTAAATAAATCTCGTATACCAGAAATTGCAACATATATAGTTACAAATCCATCAGACTACGTTTTTTCATCATTAACCTCTTCAATGGATGGTGAATTTGAATTCACCCCACTAAATGAAAGCTTTGATGATAAAATAGGTACCCTAAAGGTATCAATGGATAGCAGAATGCTAATAAATGATGGTCAACATAGAAGAGCTGCAATAGAAGAAGCATTAAAAGCAGCACCTAAACTTGCAGAAGAAACAATTTCAGTAGTTTTATTCATAGATGAAGGATTAAAAAGAAGCCAACAAATATTTGCAGATTTAAATAAGCACGCTGTTAATGTTTCTAAATCAATAGGTATACTTTATGATTCAAGAGATCCAATATCTATGATTACAAAAGAGCTATTAGAAACAAATAAAAACCTAAACTACTTCACTGATAAAGAAAATGCTTCAATTGGTAAATTCTCAGCAAAGCTATTTACCCTAAGTAGCATAAATGAAACCAACAAGAAACTATTAAACAAGTTAACTATCAGTGATGAAGAAAAACTAAAATTCACTTTAGAATTTTGGAACATCTTATGTGAAAACATGAAAGAATGGGGATTTGTATTTAATAAAGATATAAACTCCACCATCTTTAGAAAAGATTATATTAGTTCCCTTGGAATAGTCCTTGAAGCCCTTGGACTTGTTGGAAACTATTTATATAAAAATAATCTATCAGATTGGAAAGAAATCCTTTCTAATGTCAAGAATATTAACTGGAACAGAATTAACCTTGAAGATTGGCAACATAGGGTTATTGGTAGAACTGGTAGAATTGTAGTTAAAAGTTCAAATTCTATAAAACTAACAAATAATCTTATAAAACAAAAATTAGGACTTCCACTTTCAAAGGAAGAACTAAAGTTAGAAAACGACAATTTAAAGAAAAAGGACGAAATAATATGAGTATAGAAATTAAAATAAATACCGAGGAAAAAGTTCACGACATAATAGAAGAAATGAAAAGAGTTTATAAAAATGACTCAAGACCATGGATAATTGGTTATAGTGGAGGGAAAGATTCAACAGTTGTAGTGCAATTAGCTTTTACAATGTTAGAATCCCTACCAGAAGAAGAAAGACATAAAGATATATATGTAGTTTCTTCCGATACACTTATTGAAAACCCAATTGTACTTGGTTATTTAAAAGAAAGCTGTTTAAAAATAAATGAAGGTGCATCAACTAAAGGGCTTAGAGTTCACTCCCACTTAGTTCACCCTGATTTTAATAATAGCTTTTGGGCTAACATTATAGGAAAAGGTCTTCCA
>JBOFVP010000381.1:0-2275 GCA_051653165.1 Clostridium sp. | reverse complement strand
GAAATAATTTTTGGATACTATAAAAGTGTTAATTTACCTGGCTTTAGTAAGGAACTTAAGAATAAGGATGGCAGAGTACAGGAATTAATTAAAAAGGTAGCAATAATTGAAAACATAGTTTATAAAAATTATCTAGAGAAAAACAGAATGGCACCAACCCTTGAGGATATGGAGTTCCAAAGGGAGTGTATTTCTTGGATTTGTACAAAGGGACTTTTATGGACAGCAGAAAATGTATATGTAAAAAGTAAGATTAAGGATGAAATAAAGGAAATAATCTTAGATAATCCAATAGATGAGTATAAAGAAGCTAGAGAAATGAAAAGACACTTCTATTTACATGTTGGGGAAACTAATACTGGAAAAACATATTCAAGTATTCAAAGTCTTATGGATGCAGATACTGGTGTATATTTAGCTCCTTTAAGGTTGTTAGCTTTAGAAATTCAAGATAAGCTTAATTCTAATAATATACGTTGTTCATTATTAACAGGGGAAGAAGAGGATATAAAAAATCGTGCTTCACATATTTCATCAACAATAGAAAAGCTTCAACTTGGAATACCTTATGATATTTGTGTTATTGATGAGGCCCAAATGATTGGTGATAAGCAAAGAGGATGGGCGTGGACAAGAGCCATAATAGGAGTTCTTGCACCTGAAATTCATATTTGTATGGCACCTGAGGCAAGGGATATTATAATTAAGCTTATAAAGGATTGTAATGATACTTATGAAATTGTAAACCACAAGAGGGACACTCAGTTAATATTTGATGAAAACAAGTTTGATCTTAAAAAGGACATTAAACAGGGTGATGCCTTAGTTGTATTTGGTAAAAAGAAAGCATTGGCAGTTTCAGCAGAACTTTTAAATAACAATGTAAAGACTAGTATTATTTATGGTTCATTGCCTTACTCTACAAGAAAGAAGCAGTTTGAAAGATTCTTAGATGGTGAAACAGAGGTTATCGTTTGTACAGATGCTATTGGAATGGGTGTGAATTTGCCTATTAAGCGTATTGTATTTTTAGAAACAAGAAAGTTTGATGGTGTATCTCAAAGAAAGCTAAAGGTTTCAGAGATAAAACAAATTGCAGGAAGAGCAGGGCGTAAGGGGATTTATGATGAGGGGTATGTTATTGCAACCTCTGATAGCAATTTAATTAAATCAGCGTTAACTGCTCAAACAGGTAAAATAGAAAAGTGTTATATTGAGATTCCAGATTCTCTTTTAGAGCTGGATATTGATATTATTGATGCATTAAAAACTTGGAGTTTAGCTTCAGTTAAGGGATATTTCCAAAAGCCTGATGTTACAAATATAATATTCCTGTTAAATAGGTTAAGGGAGCTTAAGGTTAATGCTTCAAAGGAAGATTTATTAAAGATGGCTACTATTCCGTTTGAGGAAAATAATAAGAGAGTACTTGCTTTATGGGAAGAGTATTGCATTATGTATAGCAGGGGTGTTGTTAACTTAAAAAGACCTAAGCTTAATGAAATTGTTAATGCAAAGAAGGAGTTAGATGAGCTAGAGAGCTATTATAAGTCTTTAGAGCTTAATTATTCTTTTGCTAAAAACTTTAAGCTATCTATAAATAATGAATATATATCATCAGAGAAGGAAGCTACAGCAAATAAGATAAATGACTTGCTTTTAACAAGTCTTCTTCACCATGAAAGGGTATGTATTGATTGTGGTAAGAAATTATCATGGGATCACCAAAGTGAGAGATGTAGGGAATGTAAAAATAAGCTATATTTTTTAAAGGGTGATAGTTATAAACCTAGGTTTAGAGGTGGAAGAAGAGAGTCAGAAAATAAGGGCAAAAGAAACAGAAGAGGGTTTTATTAAAATTAATGAGAGAGAGAATTAGTACAGTGGTATTAGTTCTCTTTTTCTATAGCCATCAGATAAAAAGTGACCTTTGTCCCATAGAAAAAGTTACCATTGTAAGTAGATGGTGATATTGATTACAGAGTATAATTAGAGTATAAAATGAATAGGCAAAGTAAGAGAAATCTTATGACGCAAAGCTAAAGGGGTTAAGGCAGTTTCTGCTATACCAGCCAGTTGCTAAAAGTCTTAAAGACTTTTATGGAGAATTTAGTGTAATAGCTATATTCTTATTCTTGGCATAGAATTTTTATGCTTTCGCGTGCTATCTATTTTATAAATTATTTATATTATAGGAGGACGAAAAAATGAAAAAATCTATCAAAAAACTTATAGCTGTGGGACTATGTGCAGTAACTGTATTAGGAACAGCTAT
>JBOFVP010000380.1:0-1383 GCA_051653165.1 Clostridium sp. | reverse complement strand
TATTATACATGTCTTTTAATTCTTTTACTTCTTTAATTTTCTCTATAGCATATGGTATGAATTTTTGTCCTCCAAAGCCTGGATTTACCGACATAATTAATACCATATCTAAACTTGGTACTAAATCCTTAATTAAGCTTACAGGTGTTCCTGGGTTTAATGCGATAGCTGCTTTAACACCCTTACTTTTAATATAATTAATAGTTCTATCTATATGCTTATCACTTTCATAATGAACTGTTATTAAATCTGCACCAGCTTCTACAAATTCATCTATATACTTTCCTGGCTCTTCTATCATTAAATGCACATCAAAAACCTTATCTGTTAAATTCCTTATTGATTTAGTTACAGCAGGTCCAAAACTAATATTTGGAACAAAATTTCCATCCATTATATCTATATGTATAAAATCCGCTCCTCCATTATGTAACTTTTTAACTTCCTCACCTAACTTACTAAAATCTGCTGCCAAAATTGACGGTGCTATTTTTACCATCTATTGTTCCTCCCATCCATTATCTCTTCTAATGTTCTAATATAGAAATCATATCTAGTTTTATTTATTTTACCTTCTTCAACTGCTTGCTTTACAGCGCATTGAGGTTCTTTGTAATGAAGACATCCTCTAAACTTACACTCATGGTTATACTCTCTAAAATCTGGCAATGCATATCTTAGCTCTTCTTTATCAATAAAATTAACTTCTAAGGTTGAAAATCCTGGAGTATCTACAATATATCCATTTTCTACATCAATAAGTTCACTATGCCTTGTTGTATGCTTCCCTCTTCCTATTTTATTACTTACTTCACCTGTTTCCATATGCTCTCTGTTAGTTAAAGTATTTATAAGTGTTGATTTACCTGCTCCTGATGGTCCACATAATACAGTTACGTTTCCCTCCATACGCTCTCTTAAAAGGTCAACACCTATTCCTTCTTTTGCATTTATAAATAGCACTTCATAACCTATTGAATTTATTTTATCTTTTAGGTTATTCTTTTCTTCTTCTGTTACTAAATCTACTTTATTTAGGCATACAATAGCCTCTATGTTGTTACTTTCACATAGTACTAGGAATCTATTTAGTAAATCAAAATTCAAATCTGGATTTTTAATTGCAAATACCACAAAAGCTAAGTTTACATTTGCTACTGTTGGTCTAAATAGCTCTGAACTTCTTTCATGTATATCTTCTATAACACCTTTATTTCTCTCTAACTTTATAGTTACGTTATCCCCAACCATAGGCTTTAAATCTTTGTGTCTAAACTTTCCTCTTGCTTTACACTCAATTAAACCTTCTGATGTTTTAACATAATAAAACCCACCAATTCCTTTGATTATTTTTCCTTCCATGCATTTCCTCCGTTTATACTT
>JBOFVP010000379.1:0-1013 GCA_051653165.1 Clostridium sp. | reverse complement strand
GCTATTGTTTATTCCTTTTAAAGCCATAATATCATCACTATTATTAAAATATAATTCTATATTAATCCTTGGTAAATCCGGGGTTTGTCCACTCCTTATTTTCCCTAAATACTCATTTACAACTTCAATATTAAACATATATTGTGTTAGTTCATATATGCTAGTTCTGCCATTGATTTGATTTGTAAGAGCTAAATTTATACACTCCAGTAATGATGTTTTTCCCGACTCATTATCACCTACTATTATTGATATATCTTTTAATAGTTCAATTTCAAATTTTCCCTTAAATGATTTATAATTCTCTATCAATACCCTTTTAATAACCATAAAGCACCTCCCCTACTTAATAACTTTTACATATATATATTTATTGTTTTCACTATAGTTTGTTGGTACTTTAATTATGTATTTTACTGTTTTTCTAGAAGCACCTAAAGTATATGAGCCTACTACACCTTTAACCAACTCTGCTGGTATAGATGATGTTTCTACTAGCCCTAATTTGTATTTATCACTAATCGCACTCTCAACGTAATGGTAAGATAAATTTTCAACTTCTATTTTTTCTAAATTATCTGATTCTATTACTTTTAAATTACTATTTATTCTATTATGAATATCTTCATTAACATTATTGATAACAATTTCATGATTCATATCACACATAATTTTTAGATAAGATAAATCTACACTATCATTATTACTAACCCAAAATATTTTTTCTGCCTTCCTGTAATTCAAAACATCAATTATATTTTGATCTGAAAATGCCTTTAAACTTTCAACCGGATATACAATTATACAATTAAATTCTCTAGGTGTTTTTTCTTGTGATTTTGATTGTAAACTATCTACATATATACTTAATTTATTAATTTTCTTAGAAACCCCTGTTTTAGCTTTATATTTCAAAATAGTCTCTGAATTTTGCATTGTAGGTATTCTTATAAGTACTCTTAGCTTTTTATCTAATCTATTAAGATATCTTATTATTTCAAAATGTTTTTCTT
>JBOFVP010000378.1:0-1109 GCA_051653165.1 Clostridium sp. | reverse complement strand
TAATTTATTTTTACTATTATAGAAATCAATAAAATTTAATTTATACTCTCTAATATTATCTCTCCTATTTATCATTTTTTCAACAATATTGATTTTATCAATTCCTATTCTCTCAAAAGTAATCATTACAATCCTCCATAGATGGTATATACATACTATTATATTATAAAAAGGAGGGTGATTGACACCCTCTTTTAAATATATTTTTATACATCCTTAATACTTAAGGCAATTCTTTTACTTTCTTTATCAACTGAAAGTATTTTAGCTTTAACTTCATCTGATACCTTTAATACATTATCAATTTTATCAATTTTATCATGACTTATTTTAGAAATATGAACTAGTCCATCAATTCCCTCTTCTAACTCAATAAATGCACCGAAAGGAGTAATTCTTTTAACCTCCCCTAATACAACAGCACCCTCTGGATATTTTTCTTCAAGATTTGCCCATGGTTCTGATTTTAAAGCCTTAATACTTAGTGAAAGTTTTTTATTCTCTCTATCAGCATCTAGTATTTTAACATCTATAACATCACCCTTGTTAAGGTATTCTTTTGGATTATCAACATGAGCCCAAGAAATTTCAGATAAATGTAGAAGCCCATCTACTCCGTTAACATCTACAAATACACCGAAATTGGTAAATCTCTTTACAATCCCTTTCATAACATTTCCAGTTTCAAGACCACTCCATGCTGCATCTTCTTCTTTTGCTAGCTTTTCTTCTATAAGAATTCTTCTTGAAGCAATTATTTTATTTGTATTATTTCTATCAAATTCTATTAATCTAACAGTAACTTCCTGCCCTTTATAAGCTGTAATATCCCTAACGAACCTATTATCTATTTGAGAAATTGGAACAAATAGTCTAACACCTTTATAGTGTGAAATTAACCCATATGAGTTAGTATCATTAATAGTAATATTAAAACCTTCTGCTGATTTATATAACTCATCTAATTCTTTAATAGTTCCCTCTTTTTCATATTCAAGTCTTGATAAGACAGCGTAACCATCATCATTTCTTAGTTTAATAATCTTTGCTTTAATTAAATCTCCAATATTCAAAGAATCAATTACACCTTGATTGTCAAGTGAAGAAGT
>JBOFVP010000377.1:0-4396 GCA_051653165.1 Clostridium sp. | reverse complement strand
TTTTTACTAAAACTAATAAGGTTAATAACATACTAAAAGGCTCAATGAAAGGTATGACCTCTTCAATAAATGCTTCTCTAAGCCCATTAGGAAGACTGATTAATGGATTAGGTCGAGTAAGAAATGTAGCTAGTGCTATGAACAAGGCTACAGGTTCAGGATTATTTGGTTCAGCATTAGCAGGAGGATTAGCTGGTAAGGTTGCTGGTAAGAATACAAGAACAGAATCAAGGAATAGGACTATAAGAGGAAAAGGAAATGCATTCTCCTTTGGTAACTTGGTAGATCCAATTAGAAACTTCCCATTTACAAAACTTGGTTCAATGCTAAACAATATGACTAAGGGAGCAATAGGAAGCGCTGTGCATGATGTTTTATCTAAAGCGTATTCATTTAAAAAGAAAGTAAATATACCAGGAGTAAAAATAACTGGTTTAGATACTGGATATGGTGCTATGATTGCCGGTCAAAAGAATGCTATGAAGAATAAGCATGGTGTAGACAATTACTTACCTAAGCTAAAGGTTGATTTAGATAATGGATATATTACTAGAACTAAAAACAAAGTAGAAAATGTATTTGATTCAATATCGGCTAAGGCTAAGAGAACTAGTAATATTATATCTAATGATTTAAACATGGGATTCAATAGAGTTAAGACTAGTGGACTTTCAACTAAGATATCAAGTGCTTTTAATAGTATAAGTAAAAGTGCCAGTAAAGTAGGTACTAGAATTTCATTTGCTTTTCAAAGGGCATCATATAAAGCTACTTCTGCTGTACTAGGCATAGTAAAAGGAGCTTCTAGTGCTTCATCTAGGGTAATAAGTATTTTTAGTAGAATGGGAGCAAGATTGCCACAACCAGTTATACTGGCTATGAGTAAGATAACATCTTCAATTAAAAAAGTAGCAGGTAAAACATTTAGCTTTACTATTAAGGCAATTGATAAAGCCTCTTCAATCATGAAAGGTATAGCAAGTAAAGCCGCAGGTATAGCCAAGTTAGGTATGGGAGCTTTGCTAGGAGCAGGTACTGTAGGAGCAACTATAGGTATCAGTGGAATGGCTTCTAGAGAAAAACAACTTGTATCTATAGAACATTTTATGGATGTAGCTGATAAGAAAAATAATAATGGATCTAATACAATGACAAGAGACCAGCTTAACGGTAATGCAAATAAATACATGCAAGATTTAGTACAGTTATCAAACATTACACCATTTGAAACTCAGGACATTGCAGCAGCAGGTACAAGAGCAATTCAAATGACTAATGGAAGTACGGATCAGGCAATGGACATTACAAAACTTGCTGCAGATATGGCTGCTTTATCACCAGGTAAAACTACTCAAGATGCAATGGAAGCATTATATGATTTAAGGATGACTGGAGAGGCAACTAGGCTTCAAGAGTTCGGACTTAAGGTTAATAAGGCTCAAATGAATGCACTTGTAGGTAAAGGTGAAACTGATGACCTAAATGAAGAGGAAATGGCTCAAGCATTCCAAAAGCTTGTTGATGGCCCATTAAAGAAAACATTTAGTGGTGGAGCAGAGGAATTATCTCAAACAGTTGCTGGTAAGTTCTCTACAGTAACAGGTAAGCTTAAGTCAGGATTTACTGATGTAGCTATGGTATTCAATAGCAGAATGTCTAAATCATTAGATGGAGTTATTGGAAAGATAGATTCATTATTTGCTAAAGATTCTAGTGGCAACTTCACTAATGGATTTGTTAATGGAGTAATAGACGGTATAAATACAGCTATAGAGTTTGTAGGTAAACTTACTAATAGCTTCAAAGAACTTTATCCTAAGATAAGCACCGCACTAGAGCCTGTTAGAGGTGCACTTGGTAATGTGTTTGGTAATATAAACATGGATCAGGTCGTAGGGAAGATTACAGAGATACTAGGCAAGATTATTACTTTTGCTCAACCAATACTTGCTTCATTTGCAGGATTGTTTGAGAAGTTGGCTCCTAAGGTAATGCCTGTGATAGATAAGATACTAGATGCATTTGTAGGATTAGCTCCAGCGTTTGCTATGGTAGTAGATATGATTACTCCAGTATTAGATTTCTTCATTGATATCTTTAGTAAGGTAGCAGGATTTATCAGTGAACATTCAGAGTCAATTAATAAGGTAATTGAAGCTGTAGGTGCAATCTGGACAGTTGTATGGGATTTAATATCAGGAGCAGTAGATGCCGCTTGGAAGTTCATTGAGCCAATATTAGGTTGGTTAATAGAGAAGCTAGGCTGGGTAGCAGAAAAAATAACTTCTGTAATGGACACTGTAGGTAAATGGGATATAGGTGGCAAGGTTAGTCACATGTTTTCACCTTCTGAATGGAAGATGCTTGGCGGAGATGGATATACTAATGAAAAAAAAGCTGATGGTAGTCATGCCACAGGATTACAATATGTACCTGAGAATGGATATAAGGCAATTCTTCATAGAGGAGAACAAGTTCTTACTAGACAAGAGGCTGATAGATATAGAGCCGGAGAAACAAATAATAAAAGCATGAATGTTACTATTAATGTAACAGGAAGCGATAATCCAGAAAAGGTAGCTCAAGTTGTTTACAATAAGCTAATGGAAACAGCTAATAATATGGCATAAGAGACGTAAAGCAAGAGTGATTATCTTATAGATAGCATTCTTGCTTTAAATAATATAAAAGAGATTATTTTTTGAGGACACTATTAAAAATTTTAGGTTGAATATTACACTCGGAGCATATATGTTGAACTTTTATTTTATCTTCATCAGTAGTATTTGGGCCCATTAAAATTTCAAGATGTTGAAGATACTTTTCATTAATTTTTAAAAAAATATCTGAAAAATCTAAATCAGCTCCACTAAAAATAGCATTCTGTATTTCATCATAGCTCAAGTAATCAGACATATATTTAGATATAGGAGAAATATGTATCCTATATCGCCACTCATTTTGACATTTCCAAGTGGAAGCAGATTTATATTGGCCTATTTTATTTATTAAATATACTTTGTTTTTATCATTAATTATATATTCGATTTTAGGGTAAACAAGATTTATATCATCAGTATATTTAACTTTTACAAGGAATTCATTATCTATACCGTACAAATTTATTAACCCATTCTTATACCAATTATCATCAATATATGAGTAAAATGGTTTTTTTATACCTTCACCAAAACGGTGATATTTTACAAATGGATATGAATGTAGTTTAATACGGACACCTTTTCCAGAGAATCCATAGCGTTCCCATAGGTCCTCGTTTTCGTTTCTATCAGCAGTCCAACAACTAACAAATATATATTTCCCGAAGTCACCTAAGTCGAATGTCATTTTCTCTTCCTTATCGTCTACATTCAATAATGAATTAAATCGGATAGTTTTATTTTTAAGGATGAGATTGAGTGTTTCAATACTAGTATAGTGATAAAGATAATTTGGATTTTTCATTTTTTCCTCTCCTTAATTCAATTTATTGTGTTCATATGTTTGAATTAAAAATAATGACATAGCACAAGCCATATTAATAGTTAAATCTGTGTGACGTTGTTCAGGTTTATATATTTTTTGGCCTTTACCATGACTATCTCCATATTCATTACGTAAACTGGCTATTCCATTTACTATAGAAGAACAGCCACCAAGAATTTGTTTAAATACTTGTTCATTGTGATTATTAGGAGATAAGTTAAGCTTATCGGCTACTTCTTTATATAATTTGATTAAGTCACCTGAGGAATTAGTTTTTTCACCCATATCATCTAAAATAGATTTAAGAACACTTTCAAGAAGAGTTCTTGCTGAAGTAATTGCACCTTCAAAATCCGTATTTTTTCTATCCATAATCTTTTGCCAACTATCATTAATATAAGCTGAATCTAAAAAGTTGATTTTATTAGTTACAATATCCTTATAAGGTAAATCACTAGGATTATTCTCAAGATAGTCTAATAATTGAGTAAATTCTTTTCGAATATATTGTCTTCTAGGCTCATATCTATCAATGGTGTTTTTGATAAAACTCCAAAATTGTTCTAAATCCCTTGACTGCAATACCCATTTAGGTATTAAGGGTTTTATAGTAGGTTTATTTATAAAGTGAGTACGTAAAAATGTATAATGTTCATTAGGAGCACTTTTACCAGTAGCTTGATCAATAAGTAAGTTTTGTAAATAAAATGCTTTATCATAATCAGTTTCATAGTCTTCTAAGTTGGGTAAAGTATTTATTTCAGTGAAAAATCCCATATATTTGACTCCTCCTTATATTAATAAAATTAATGTTTAAAGTTAATTAAGGGCATTAATAGTCCCATAGCTAAACAAGTAATAGGGCTACTTGATTTATCAAAATAATCTAAAATACAAAAAGGTAATAGTT
>JBOFVP010000376.1:0-1971 GCA_051653165.1 Clostridium sp. | reverse complement strand
AAAGCGATAACCATATTTTTAAAGATATTGAAATAAAAACAGATGAAATAGTTTATTGTAGAAGGGTAATAAATATTATAAAGAAAGATTTGAGAAAAAAAATAAATCTATTACAACAATTATTAGATGAAATTCTAGGCGATAAACTAGAATTAGCAGAAAAATTATTGAAAACTTTAATAGCTCAAAATGAAAAATAAAAACTAAAGAAAAGGATTTGGTAAGATGCATCATATGACACATATAGAAAACTTGGAAGGCATACTAGAAAAAGGGTTAGTATGTAGAAATAATGTAAATTTATTTAAAGATACTGCTAATAGCGGAATTGTAGAAGGAAGAGGAAAAGTATCGGGATATGACTTAAATGATTATGTACCATTCCATCTAAATTTTTTTCAAAAAAAGCATGGTATAGGGTATAATTACGAAGTGTTAAATAGATATGGTAGAGAAAATATGCTTTTTATAGTATTAGAAATATTACCAACTGAATATAAATTAATATATTCGTTATATCACCCTACATGTAGATTTGGTAAAATTTTAGATGATTTTAATGACTTTTCAAATAGAGTTAATAATATTTATGTTAGTTTATTGGGAATTAATGATAGATTAGATTATACAAAAGAAGAGGTGCAACAATTTTTAAAATCAGAAGTACTGGTTTATAATAATGTTAAAGTGTCACAAATAAAAGAAATATATGTGTATACAGAAGTAATGAAGAAAAAAGTAGAAAAACTGTTGGAAATGAAAGAGATAATAGGAATAGAAGTAATAGTTAATCCGAGTTTTTATAGGCAATAGAAAGGAGGGATTTATAATTGATAAAATTTAAACAAGGCAATATTTTTGATTCAGAAGCTAAAATTTTAGTAAACCCAGTAAATACTGATGGTGTTATGGGAAAAGGATTGGCATATCAATTTAAAAAAAAATTTCCTAAAAATTTTGAAAATTACTATGAAAAATGTAAAAATAAAGAATTAGATGTAGGAAATAAAATGATTTATACTTTTGAAAAAGAAAAAATAATTGTAAATTTTCCAACTAAAAAAAAATGGAGAGAAAATTCAAAGATAGAATATATTGTAGTTGGATTAAAAATGTTAAAAGAATTAATGATAGAAGAAGATATAAAAAGTATTGCGATTCCTCCATTAGGAGCTGGGAATGGTAAATTAAATTGGGATTTAGTAAAGGAAAAAATATGTGAGTTTGCAAATAGTTTTAACGAAAATGATTATCAGATAACTATATATGAACCTACTTTATCAGAAGTACATTTAAATAAATCTCATTTATATTTAACAATTCTTTTGTTGAAAATAAATGAAGATAAAAAATTAAAAGAAACAATAACGGATTTAATTTTTCAAAAGTTAGTTTATATGTATGATTATTATTCAAATAGAGACTACTTTAAATATCAAAAATATGAAAAAGGACCATTTTCAAAGTTTTTAAATATTGCTTACCAAGAACTTAAAAATTATAGTAGAACAAGTAAAGAAAGTTTAAAAGATATTGAATATCAATTAAAAAAGCAAAATATATCTAAAGATTTAGAAAATGAAGAACATTTTACAAATCAAGTAATTAATTTTTATAAGACATTGCAAAAATATTATAGTACTCAAAATAAAAATTTAATAGAAGAAAAAATAGAGTTATTATCGACATTAATATTTATATTAAAAACAAAAAAAAGTTTAACTCTAGAGGAATTATATAAATCATTAATTACTTGGAATAAACGAAAAGAAAAATATTCTTTTTCAGATGTTGAAAAAGCTATAGAGTTTTTAATTAAAGAAAGAATTGTATTTAATGACATTTTTGGCAAGTTATCTATTATAAAAAGGAGTGACTGAAATAAGTCACTTTTTTTATTATATAAGGAAACTATAGAAAAAATTTATACAAAAAATATTGAAAAATTTGAACTCAAGGAATAAAAATAGT
>JBOFVP010000375.1:0-44960 GCA_051653165.1 Clostridium sp. | reverse complement strand
CGGCACTCTAACCAACTGAGCTACTAAGCCGTATTATTTTTTTATGGTGGGCACAACAGGGATCGAACCTGTGACCCTCTGCTTGTAAGGCAGATGCTCTCCCAGCTGAGCTATGCGCCCATACTAAAATTAATACTTATCACCAATTATAAAATTTAAATGGTGACCCCTAGGGGAATCGAACCCCTGTTACCACCGTGAAAGGGTGGTGTCTTGACCGCTTGACCAAGGGGCCATATTGCATTCTTGCATTCTGCACTTCGTTGCCTCTGTGCTGACCACATAGACTATATTACATAAAATCATAAAAAGTGTCAACACTTTTTTGAAAAAAATTTAAAAAGTTTTTTGGACATACCTCTCAAGCCCCCTATTTTAGTAGTTTTGTGCCAATATTTTTTTCTGTAGATTCTATACATTCTATAGCTTCCCCATACCTAGCTAACATTACTTCTCTTATTTTTATTTCAGATCTTATTCTATTTATTTCAATAATTGCCCCTTCTAAAAATTCACTTTTATCTAATTCTTTTATAGAAATTGAATATCCATCTCTTTTAAAGTTCATTCCAGATGCGTCAATCTTAAAAATATTTTTTTTATTTGTCATCAATACAAGTTCTTTTTCCCATATCCCCCTTTTATTAACCTTATACTTATCTTTTAATAAATTTATTTCAGATATTTCTTCTTCAATTTCTCTTTTTAACTCATCTAACAGAAATTTATAAAACATAATTGAAATCCCTCTATTAAGTTTTATTTTTAGTAAATCTCTATTTTTAATAATAAACTCATCTATCTCCCCTTCTGTAATTATATCCACTTCATCATACTTAAACTCCTTAAACCCCATTCTGTCAGGATAATTTATAATAATTTTGTCTATATTCATTCTCCTAACCTTTAATTCTTTACCATATTGCATGTCATCACTCTTTAATATCTTTGCTTTCATTTCTTAATCACCTCAAAAATATTATTCCTATCTTTCCCCTTAAATATTAGTGTGTTAAAATTTACTTATATTTTTATAAAGGAGTGAATAACTATGCCATACCATGATTTGATTATAGTTGGTGGAGGTGCCTCAGGATTAATGTCTGCAATTTTGGCTAAAGACCTTGGAGTTGATGTTGCAATTGTTGAGGGTACTGATAGAGTTGGAAAAAAAATATTAACCACCGGTAATGGTAGATGTAATATCTCAAATTCCTTAATCTCATTCCCATTTTTTAATTACCACAGTGAAAATAGTGGATTTTTTACTCATAGTTTAAATAAATTTTCTGTAGAAGATACTAAAAATTTCTTTTTATCACTAGGCTTACCACTAATCGAACTAGAAAATGGAAAATTATATCCAAAGTCACTACAAGCCTCTTCAGTTGTTGATATTTTAAGAATGGCTGCAGAAGAAAGAGGAATTAACATTTATACCAAATGTAAAGTTAAAGATATATTTTTAAATAAAAAATTTATACTTGAAACAAATAATGAAGAATTTAATAAATTCTCTTGCAAGAACTTACTTTTAGCTTGTGGCGGTAAATCTGCTATTCCTACCGGTTCTGATGGCTCTGGCTTTGTATTAGCCAAATCACTTGGCCATACCATTATTAAGCCATTACCTGGTATTGTACAGCTAAAATTAAAGCACAACTCATTAAAGGCTATATCTGGAATTAAGTTTGAAGGAGTTGCTACTTTAAAGATTGATAATAAAATCTCTAGAGTTGAGTCAGGAGAAATTTTATTTACCGATTACGGAATATCTGGACCCCCAATACTTCAACTATCATCTTTTGCATCTCATGCTGTAGATAAAAAAAGAAATGTTGAAATTGTTGTAGACATGGTTCCTGATATGAACGAAGATGACTTAACTAATTTCTTGTATACTCACTTTGCTATGTTCTCTCATAGAAGCGTTTCTAATGCTTTAATTGGCATAGTAAATAAAAAGTTAATCCCAACTTTACTAAAGGAAACTGGACTTTCAAATATTCATATTCCTTGTAGTGAATTAGAATGGGACTTTGTACCTAAGTTATTAACCATACTTAAATCTTGGACATTTAGTTGTATTGATACTAACGGATTCCAAAATGCACAGGTAACTACAGGTGGAGTTAATACAAAAGAAGTTGATAACATAACTCTTGAATCAAAACTTGTTAAAAACTTATATTTCTGTGGTGAAATATTAGATGTTGATGGAGATTGTGGTGGGTTTAACCTACAATGGGCTTGGAGTTCAGCATTCAATGTTGCAAATAATATATGTAAAAAAAATTAGGGTAGATTTTTCTACCCTAAACTTATATAAATATCATTGTTGCTAAAACTATTAATACTGACTTATCTTGATTTGCTAAATTCTTATATCTTAATAGCTTGTATAATAATATTGCACCAAATATTTTAGTTACTCCACCTAATCTAACACCTAATGGTGGGTAAATTAAATTAAGTACAACACATACACACACAATTAAAATATGTGGAATTAGTGAATACATAACCATTTCAAATGATTCCCCATAAGATACTTCTGTTGATTGTTGCTTTGTGAATAGCCATAATACCAACGTCATTAGTCCTAAAGAAACAGCTATTGTTATTATTGATGTTAAAATTGCTGAAGCATACCCTACGCTTTGTTGAGAAAAAATATACTCATATAAGCTCACAGCTCCATCTGCACCTCTAGATAGGCCTACAATTGTTGAAACTACTGTAGCTATAATAAATATTCCTGCTACTATTAAAGCCATTGTTTGATTAAATTTTTCTATATTAGTTATACTACTTAAAGGCTTTTTAATAACATCAGTTATAATATTCATTAAATCAGCTAGATGATTTTGATATGAATTATTCTGTGAAACTACAACCTTAGCTTGTCTACTCTCACTTTTTTCTGAGTTAGCAGCTGCTCCACAATTTGTACAAAACTTTTGATCCCCATTAATTTTTGTACCACATTGACTACAAAACATTTACATTCCCTCCCTTTTTTTATTATCACTATATTATATAAAATGTTCTCCTAATTTATTACCCGTATAAATTTAAGAAAACCTATAGTTAAGGTGAAGGTTAAAACCCCCACCAATAACAACTACTTATTTAAAGCCTCTATTAATGCATCTAAATTAATTCCATGCACCATAGCAGCCTCTTCAATAGTTTCTGCTTGTGCTGATGGACATCCAACGCATCCCATACCAAAAGCCATTAAAACCTCAGCTTTCTGTGGATTTGCAGCTAATACTTCTCCAATTGTCATATCTTTAGTTATCATAACTAATTTCTCCTCTCTGTAATATATCTAATATTTTATAGATATTTATTAATACTTATATTTTGTATTATATCTCTAATTACTATTCTATCTGGAGGATTAATTTCCTCTATTGATGGAAATTCTTCTACTTTAAAAAATCTAGCATCATAACTTTCCTCTTCATCCAATACAATTTCTCCCTCATAATTAGATGATATAAAAATAGCTGATGCGTTATATACCTGGTGACCGTTAGGATAGGTATTAAAGCACTCTTGACCTGAATACACGTTAAATAACTCTAAGCTCTTTACCTTTATTCTAACCTCTTCATAGGCCTCTCTAATTGCAGCTTCCTCAAAAGTTTCTCCAAGTTCCATTGCCCCACCTGGAATTCCCCATTTTAGGTTATCAGTTCTTTGCTGAAGAAGTATTTCTCCTTCTTTATTAATTATCAAAACACCTGCAGCTGCCATGATTAAAGGTCTACATTCATCCTTTAATTCTCTTCTCAAATCCATAATATATCCCATAATATTACCTCTTAAACATTTATCTATGCAAATAGCAGAGTATAAAAATACTCTGCTAATATTATATTAAAGTTCTTTTGTTACTCTAATAGTTTGATCTCTCTTTGGTCCAACACCAACTATAGAAACCTTAGTTCCAATTAATTCTTCTATTCTTCTTAAGTATATTTTTGCGTTTTCAGGTAATTCTTCATAGCTTCTTGCGTTAGCTACTTCTTCTCCCCAACCTTCAAACTCTTCATATACAGGCTCACACTTAGCTAAATCTTCTAAGCTTGCTGGGAAGTAATCTATAACATCCCCATTAAATTTGTATCCAGTACAAACCTTAATCTTTTCTAATCCTGCTAAAGTATCAATCTTAGTTACAACTAGTGAAGTTAATCCACACACTCTTACTGTAGTCTTTAAGATAACAACATCTAACCAACCACATCTTCTTGATCTACCTGTAGTAACTCCATACTCGTGTCCTTTTTCTCTTATCCACTCACCAGTTTCATCATTTAATTCTGTTGGGAATGGACCTTTACCAACTCTAGTTGTATAAGCTTTTGCTATACCTACAACATTAGTTATCATAGTTGGTCCTATACCTGTACCATTACTTACTCCACCTGATGTAGTGTTTGATGATGTTACATATGGATATGTTCCGTAATCAATATCAAGTAACATACCTTGAGCACCTTCAAATAGAATACTCTTATCTTCTTTTATAGCGTCATATATTTTAACAGATGTTTCCTTAACAAATGGTCTTATTCTATCTGCATATGCTAAGTATTGTTCTAAAATCTCTTCTGTATTTAATGCTTCTCCACCAAGAACCTTTGTGATGTATGCATTTTTCATTTCCATGTTCATTCTTAATTTTTCTTCAAACACTTTTGCATCTAATAAATCACAAACTCTGATTCCACATCTTTCAAACTTATCTGTGTAACAAGGACCTATCCCCTTACCAGTAGTTCCGATATCATTTTTTCCTCTTGCTTTTTCTTTTAAAGAATCTAGCACTTTATGATATGGCATTATTATGTGAGCTCTATCACTTACAGCTAGTTTTTCTGGAGTTACATTTACTCCCTCTTCTAATAAATAATCTAACTCTTTAAAGAATGCTTGTGGATCTACAACTACTCCGTTTCCAATTACGTTCAATTTATCATCATGTAAAATCCCTGAAGGAATTAAGTGAAGTTTGTATTGTTTTTCTCCAACCTCAACAGTATGACCTGCGTTATTACCTCCTTGGAATCTAACTACAACTTCTGCTTCTTCAGCTAGGTAATCTGTCATTTTTCCTTTACCTTCATCTCCCCATTGGGCACCAATAACTATAAATGCTGACATATTCCTACCTCCTTATTTTTAATAGGATTTATTTTGTTAATTTAATTAGGAATTTATTTATAATTAAACTCCCCTATCCATACTATCAAAGTGTGAGAAGATAATCAACCATATGTCGAATATTTTTTTGCAAATTTATCAAATAATTCGTATAATGTATTTATATTGAGAATTTTTACCTAAATATCTATTATTTAAAAGGAGTGTTGAATATGGACATATACCAAGAATCTCTAGAGTTTCATAAGGAACTTAGAGGAAAACTAGAAATTAAATCAAGAGCAAGTGTTAATACCGAGAAAGATTTAAGCCTTGCGTATACACCAGGGGTTGCTGAACCATGTCGTGAAATACATAAGGATGAATCTAAAGCTTATTTATATACACGTAAATGGAATACTATTGCTGTTATATCTGATGGTACTGCTGTACTTGGGTTAGGTGATATTGGACCTACTGCTTCTCTTCCTGTTATGGAGGGAAAATGTATTTTATTTAAAGAGTTTGGAGATGTTGATGCTTTTCCATTAGTTTTAGATACTAAAGATGTTAATGAAATTGTTGAAACTGTTGTTAGAATTTCTCCTACTTTAGGTGGAATAAATTTAGAGGATATTTCTGCTCCAAGATGTTTTGAAATTGAAAAAAAATTAAAGGAAAAGCTTAATATCCCTGTTTTTCATGATGATCAACATGGAACTGCAATTGTTACTTTAGCTGCTTTAATTAATTCACTAAAAATTGTAGACAAGTCTTTAGAAGATTTAAAGGTTGTTATTAATGGTGCTGGTTCTGCTGGTATTGCTATTGCAAAGTTACTTTTATCTTCTGGGGTTAAAAATATAGTTGTTTGTAATAGAAGTGGTGCTATTCATAGAGATATGTATTTTAAAAACTCTTCTCTTGAGGAATTGGCTCAAATTACTAATCCAAATAATGAGTGTGGTAATCTTGAGGATGT
The DNA here is from genome assembly GCA_051653165.1 of Clostridium sp. GTDB lineage: Bacteria > Bacillota > Clostridia > Clostridiales > Clostridiaceae > Clostridium. The sequence continues at coordinate 38,821 of JBOFVP010000375.1, read as the reverse complement.
TATTAAGGGTTCTGATGTTTTTGTTGGTGTGTCTGCTCCTAATTCTGTAACTAAGGATATGGTTAAATCTATGGCTAAGGATGCTATTATTTTTGCTATGGCTAACCCTGTTCCTGAGATATTCCCTGAGGATGCTATTTCTGCTGGTGCTAAAATTGTTGGTACTGGAAGAAGTGATTTCCCTAATCAAATTAATAATGTTTTAGCTTTTCCTGGAGTGTTTAGGGGTGCATTAGATGTTATGGCTAATGATATTAATGAAGAAATGAAGGTTGCTGCTGCTTATGCTATTGCTAATGTTGTTAGTGATGATGAACTTTCTCCTCAATACATTATTCCTAAAGCGTTTAATAGAGAGGTTAGTAATTTGGTTGCTGAGGCTGTTAAAGATGCCGCAATTAAATCTGGTTGTATTAGAAAGTAATATTTGAGTATTTTTAGGCTAAGAATTTTCTCTTAGCCTTTTTTATTAAGTTCTATTTGTATTTTTTCTGAGTATAAGCGTTCTCATTTATCTCTAAATCCAATTAAAATATTATGGCCAAACTTATACTGTAAAAATGGCTGTATCACTAACTATTTAGTGCACAGCCACTTTCTTATATTTATTACATTCTCAAAGCCTCTGCCGGCTCTGTTTTTACTAATTTATCACTTAAACACATACTTATTATACTAACAAGTATAAATGTAAATATAACTGATATTATTAAATGCATAGCATTTATATCTATTTGCAAGTTTGCCACTTTACTTAATATAATACAAACTCCTATTACTAATAAAGTAATAATAGATGAAATTGATGATAACATCAAATTCTCATATAAAATAATTCCTTTTATATGTGATTTATTAAATCCTAATGCAGACAATAATCCTATTTCTTTAAATCTTGAGTTTTGCAATTTAGATAATAATACAATACTAATCCCTAATCCAATTAATAATATTAATGCCGATACTACTATAAATAATTTACTTAAGTTTTTGAATGTACTTATTAAGTTGCTAACCTCTTCATTTGCATTTATAGTGCTTATATCTTTTTCTTTCAATTTATTATTTATAGAAATTACATCCTCAAATTCTTTTACATCATAACTTATTGATGTAATACTCATATCATGTTCTACTTTTTTGTATAGATCTTTTTCTATTTCTGAACTAATTATTATGCTATCATATGTGCCATTATATATTCCACTTATATACATATCAATTTCATAGTTTCCAATTTTCAGTTTAATTGTTTTTCCTATAAGTTTTGCTATATCATCATTGAACTTTTTAGCTAAACTTGGTGTTATTGCAATTTCATTTTTACCAATTCTTGGCATAACTCCATATGATAATGATTGAGATGCCTTTGGACTTGGAATATATTCAGGTAAAGTTTCCTCTTTATTATCAACTTTAAGTTTAATATTTTCTATTTTATATTGATAATATGCATCCTCTATCATTTTATCTTGCAATAATTGATCTAAAACATTTTTATATTTGTTTTCATCTAAATATTTTATATAACCATTATTAAAAGCTGTATTCTTTTCTTTGAAATCCTCTATTGATGTTTTCATTATATTTTGTGATGATAATGATAATATAAACGAGCTTACACCAATTGCTATTGCTAACGAAATTATAATAAATTGCCTCATATGAATCATGAAATTCTTTTTTGCCCTTGATTTTATATCTACTTTTTTATTTAAATTATTCTCAACATCAATATTTATACTGTTATGCTTTATTATTTTATTTTTTGTCCTAATTTGAATTATTTCTTTATTATCAATTTTTATTACTTCATCAGCAAATAAACATATTTTATCATCATGGGTAATTACTATTACTAATATATCATCAGATATTTCCTGCAATAATGTCATTATTTCCATAGATGTTTTTCTATCAAGAGCACCCGTTGGTTCATCTGCTAATAATATTTTAGGTTTTTTTATTAAAGCTCTTGCTATTGATACCCTTTGTTTTTGTCCTCCTGATAAGTTCTCTATTTTTTCAAACTTTTTATCTTGAATTCCTAATTTAATTAATAGCTCTTCTGCCTTCTTCACATATTCTTCATATGAACCCACTATTAAATCACATGGTAGTAATATATTTTCTAAAACCGTATATCCACTTATTAAATGATAATCTTGAAATATAAATCCTACATTATCTCTTCTGTAATTACATAGTTCTTCTCTATTATAATTTGATAAATCTTCATCCTTAAAATATACACTACCTTCATATTTAGTATCAAATCCTGCTACTAAGTTTAATAATGTACTTTTTCCACTACCGGATGCTCCTAATAAACATACAAGCCCATTTTCTTTAAAATTATAACTTGTATTTTTTAGAACTTCAGTTTCCCCATATTTCTTACTAAGATTGTTAATTTTAATCATCTATCGTCCTCCTGATTTTAATACCATCATCACTTGTGATTTCTTAGCAACACCTTTTGCTATAACAAATAATAACCCACTTAATATTATTGAAATTAACGCTCCTAACATTAATATTTTCATATCAGTTATAGCTGATCCAAAGCTCATTTTTGTTAGAATACTAGTTATTGGAGATAACACTACTACTAATCCAGCTGATATTACTCCTAAAAACACACTTTCTCCAAGTAATACTGATGATAGTTGAGAATTAGAATACCCACACACTTTATATATAGCATATTCTCTTTTTCTCATAATTGATGTGATTATTAATATTACTGTTAATCCTATTATTGATAATGCTACTATAATTACTGTTGAACCTTTAGATAATTCAGCAGTTTGTGAATTTAATTTTACTATATCTTCTACTAGTTCAAATGTACCAAGTGGAACTACTCCTTTTTTAGTTATTTCATTTTTTATCTCAATAAGTGACTGAGGATCTTTTGCTCTTAAGACAAAATTATGTTCACTTTTAGAAGATCCACTTTGTTTGTTAATTTCATTTAATGTATCTTTATCAAAGAAGAAACTATCATTAACTTCATACTCACTTATTATTCCATTATATTCACTTTTAACTTTGGTATCTGCAATTCCAACAATTTTTGCTTTTACATTAATTTTTCTTTCTTGTGGCTTTCCACTATCCCAATTATAAACTGTTCCACTAAAATCAATTTCTTTTCCTATTGCATCATCATTATTCAATCCCATTTTCTTAACAAAATCTTCTGGAACAATAACTTCTCCATTATTTTTAGGAAAATTTCCTTTTATGATTTCATTTAATGTAGGTACTGACCCTGACCCTTCTATAGAGTATTTTTTTTGTTCTACCTCTATATTTATATTATCAATTGCTTGACTAAAAACCATATGCTCAATTCTATTGTCATTAATATATTTTTCATATAACCCATTAATATTTTGTTCTACATCACCTTTTGGCTTATCATTTGATCCTCCACTAGCACTTGTAAAACTTTGAGTTACACTTAAATCTAATATAGACCTTCCATATTTATCGTATAACTTATTAAATTCATCCTCTCCACTTTTTGATACAACTCCACTAAATGCTGTCATAAGTAATACTGATGAAACCATTATTGCTAAACATGTTACCAAACTTCTTGATATCTTACTTTTGCAATTTGTCATTGCTATACTAATTGATTTTTCAAACTCTATACTTCTAGGCTCAAAAATTTTATTTACTTTTGATTTACTGTTAACCACCTCAGGCTTTGATATTAATTCTCCTTTATCTAATTCATATACTTTTGAGTTGTTATCTATTAAAGATGTATCATGAGTTACTATAATTACTGTTCTCTCCTTTGATATTTCCTTTAATATATGGATAACCTCTTGAGATGCCTTTGAATCTAAAGCACTTGTTGGTTCATCTGCTATTATTACATCTGGATTTTTAACTAATTCTCTTGCTATTGCAACTCTTTGTTTTTGTCCTCCAGATAATAATTTGACCTTTACATCTTTTAAATTACTTATTTTAAGTCTTTTTAAAACTTTTATAACTTCATTTTTTTCATTTACATTTTTAAGATATAGGGATAAAAGAATATTTTCTTCTACTGTCATATCCTCTATTAAATTAAAATCTTGCCACACAAATCCAAATTTATTGTTGTAATAGTATGCTTTCTCATTGTCTGTAAGTGTTTTCATGGATTTCCCTAAATATATTACATCTCCTTCATAATTAGATTCCATTCCACTCATAATTTTTAATAGTGTTGTTTTACCACTCCCTGATGATCCTATTATGAAATTTAATCCACACCCTATTTCTAGATTTAAATTTCTTATTGCATATTCCTTATTATATTTTTTTGATAAATTTTTTACTTCAAACATCGATATCCTCCTCACTACTTTCTCTATATACTTTATCAAATACGATATTAAATCTTTGTTAAGTAAATTCTATTTATAAAAAAATAAGTGATAAGCAAGGATTTATTCTTGCTTATCACTTATTTCTATTGTAAATATACTTCCCTTTGGCTTATTATCTGTTATAACAATTGTAGAATTATGTTTGTCTATTACACTTTTAACTATAGATAATCCTATTCCTGCACCACCTAATTTTCTTGAACGAGATTTATCTACTGTAAAAAATGGTTCAAAAACATTTTCTTTCATATTATCTGGGATACCTATTCCACTATCTTTAATTATAACTTTAATTTTTTCACCTTGCTCTAATATAACTTTGATTGTTCCGTTATCTTCGTTATATTTTATTGAGTTCTCAATTAGGTTATAAAACGCTCTATACATTAAATCGTAATTACCCTTTATTTCACATTCTTTACCTTCTATTAGTATTTGTATATTTTTTTCTTTCTTTATTGTACTTAGATCTATACATATTAGCTCTAATAAATTTTTAAGTTTTATATCTTGTGATAGATCTATATCATCCATATTAGTTAAACTTAAGAGACTATTTACTATATCTGACAATCTTATTAATTGATTTCTCATACTTTCCACTAAAGCTTCATATTCCGTTGTTGTTGGATTCCTTCTTTTTCTAAATACATCTACTCTTGTTCTCATTATAGTTAAAGGAGTTCTCAGCTCATGAGCTACACTATGTGAAAATCCTTTTTGCATATCAAATGCTTGATTTAATTTATTAGTCATTTCATTAAATGATACTGTTAACTCATATATTTCATCTTTTTTATCATTTAATGGTATTTCTTTATATAAATTTTTTACTGATTTATTTTTCATTTGTCTTGATAATTCTTTTAATGGATTTAATGTCTTTCCCATTATAAAATATGTTGTAACGCCTCCTAGTGTTATAAATAAAATCGTATAATATAAACTGTTAGTTTTGTATCTACCTTTTGCATCTTGAGCTATTTGATATGGTATTTCTTCTTCTGAAATTAATAATTTACTATTTTCTAATTCCCACATTAAAGTTTCTCTTTTAATTTCATCATTAAAATATTCCCATGAATCTTCGTTTGGAACAGGTAAGCCTGGTCTTATTTTTATTGATTCTGTCATTTCATAAGCACTTTTATTTAAAACAATTGTTAAACCTACACAGCATATGGTTAGTAAAAGTACAGTTATTAATGTTACCCTAACTCTAATTGAAATTTTATTAAGCATAATCTTTCTCAATACTTTCTAAGTAATAACCTTGACCTATTTTAGTTTTCATTACGTCATATCCTAATGCTGATTTTAACTTTTTTCTCAAAGTTGCTATATGAACTCTTATTGCATTGCTAAAATTATCTACCTCTATATTCCAAACATGTTCTATTAATTCTTCTTTGCTAACTACTCTATTTAGATTTAACAATAAATATTCTAATATTCCTAACTCTTTTTTTGTTACTACTATTTTTTCATCTTTTATTATTAATGTTCTTTTAATTGTATCAAGCTTAATTTCTCCTAATTTTAATACTGTATTAGCTTGAGTAAATTGTCTTCTGAGTAAATTTCTTACTCTTGCTTCTAATTCTTCAAAATAAAATGGCTTAACTAAATAATCATTTGCTCCTAAATCTAATCCTTTTACTTTATCTGAAATATTTCCTCTTGCTGATAAAATTAATATTTTTAAATTATTATTAGTTTTTCTTATTTTTTCTAATATTTCTATTCCATCCATACCTGGTAAATTTAAATCTAATATTACTAAATCATAATTTTCTACATCCATTAGTTCATATGCTTGATTTCCATCATATGATGTATCAACTGCATATCCATCCATTTTTAATCCTTCTGCTATTGTGTTACATAATTCTATTTCATCTTCTACAACTAATATACGCATTTATACTTTTCCCTTTCTCATATATCTTTAGTTGTTTATATTATATCATTTTTATAATTAAATTTACGTTAAGCTTATTATAGCTAAGCTTATAAATATTTATTCTATTTCATTGCCTTAGATTTATTTGCACAAACCTCCATAGCACTAATAACGCTCCACCTAAAGCCATTTCTCTCAAGCTCAGAAACAGCCTCAATAGTTGTTCCACCTGGAGAACACACCATATCTTTAAGTTCACCAGGATGTTTATTAGTATCTAAAACTAATTTAGCTGACCCTAAAACACTTTGAGCAGCCATCTTGTAAGCCTTAGCTCTTGGAATTCCAAGCTTAACAGCACCATCTGCCATAGCCTCAATAAACATAAATACATAAGCAGGAGAAGAACCACAAAGAGCAGTAAACCCATCAAAATTCTTTTCCTCTAACTCCTCAACCTCACCTAAACTACAAAATAAATCCTTAACATAAGACATTTCTCTATCAGTAACATTCTCATTTTTACAAATAGCAGTCATACCCTCTGAAACCATAGATGGAGTATTTGGCATAGTTCTTATAACTTTTGTATCATCACCTAACCAACTAGTTAAAGTGCTTAACTCCAATCCTGCTGCAATTGAAATAACAACAACTTTAGGATTTAAAAATTCCCTAATTTCATCAATAACCTTTTTATATAAATTAGGCTTAACAGCTAAAATTAATATATCAGCCTTAGAAGCAACAAACTTATTATCAGTACTTATATTTACACCAAACTGATCCTTAAGCTTTTCTAACTCTCCCATATTAGTTCTAGATACAAATATTTTTTCACCTTTTTCAAAATCTTTATTTATAATACCTGATAATATAGCTCTTCCCATATTACCACATCCAATAAATCCAATATTTCTATTATACATATCCACCACTCCTTTTCCTTTATTATACAATATTTAAAAAATAAAAAGATATATAACATAGTAAAATCTCCACTAAATTATATATCTTTTGTAATCTAATATTTTATCTTTCCATTAAATCTAAATCACCAAATTTACTGTATTGTCCAAGCCATGCAAGCTTAACAGTACCAACAGGACCATTTCTTTGCTTTGCTATAATACATTCACCAACATTCTTTTCTTCTGTTTCCTTGTTGTAATATTCATCTCTATAAAGGAACATAACAACATCGGCATCCTGCTCAATTGATCCAGACTCTCTTAAGTCAGAAAGCATTGGTCTATGGTCTGCTCTTTGTTCAGGAGCACGAGATAACTGTGATAAGGCTATAACAGGACATTCCATTTCCTTTGCTAACGCCTTAATAGATCTAGATATTTCTGATACCTCTTGTTGTCTATTATCTGAACCAGATGACCCAGACATAAGTTGAAGGTAGTCAATCATTATCATATCAATTTTACCTTGCTCCATTCTAAGCCTTCTACACTTATTTCTCATTTCCATAACTGTAACACCAGCAGTATCATCTATAAAAATTCTTGCCTTAGATAAAGGACCAGTTGCCCTAGCAATATTTTCCCAATCCTTATCATCTAAATTACCTGTTCTAAGTCTTAACATATCAACATTAGCTTCAGAACATAATAGCTTATATGCTAATTGTTCTCTTGGCATTTCCAGTGAAAATACTACTACCGTTTTTCCCTGTCTTAATGCTGCGTTTTCAGTTATATTAAGAGCAAATGTTGTTTTCCCCATAGAAGGTCTAGCTGCTATAAGAACCATATCCCCCTTTTGGAACCCTGAAGTTTTTTCATCTAAATCCTTAAATCCAGAACCAACTCCAGTAATATCACCCTTGTTATTACAAAGCCTTTCAATCTCAACAAATCCTCTTTCTAGTACATCTGCTAAAATTTCAAAGTCACTACTATTCTTTTTTTCTGATATATCAAAAACCTTTTTTTGTGCCTGGTCAACCACCGTGTCAACTTCACCTTGGTTATTATAACTATCTTCAATAATCCTTGTAGCTGATTTTATTAACTTTCTTAATGTTGATTTATCCTCAACAATTTTTACATATGAAGCTAAGTTGGCTGTACTTGGTACTGAGTTACTTATCTCAGATATATATGTAATTCCACCTGCTTTTTCTAGTGAGTCATTAGATTTTAAATATTCCAATATGGTTACTAAATCTACAGCCATATCCTTCTTATACATTTCTACCATAGATTTAAATATTACTTTATGACCATCCCTATAAAAGTCATCCACCGTCAATTTTTCGGCTACTTGAGCTATACAACTCTTATCAATAATCATTGCACCAATTACTGATTGCTCTGCCTCAATACTTTGTGGTAAAGACCTCATTACTTGCCCCTCCATATGCTCACCATCCTTTCACAATGAAAATTAATCATTATAATTTTCAAAAACTTTATTTCTATTATATCAAATCTAAATTAAAGTAGCTATAATAAATCTAACTCTGATTTATTATAGCTACTAAAGTTAATTGTTATTCAAAAACTATTTCTAAAACTTCTTCTATTGATTCAACAGCTTTAACTTCTATATCTTTTAATCCCATTGGAATTTGAGCTTCATTATCCTTTGGAACTAAGACAAGTTTTATTCCTTTTCTTCTTGCTCCGTAGATTTTTTCAAAAATTCCTCCAACAGGTTTAACTTTTCCTCTTAATGAGATTTCCCCGGTAATAGCAATATCTTGTCTTAATGGTTTGCCTAGTAAAGCACTAATTATACATACAGTTATTGCAACACCTGCTGAAGGCCCATCTATTTTACCTCCACCAATAACATTAACATGTATATCATAATCTTTAATATCTTTATCAGTTATTTTTCTTATAACTGATGAAGCGTTAAATACAGAGTCTTTTGCCATAGATCCTGCTGTTTCATTAAACCTAACAGTTCCTGTTCCCTTCTTTTTAGCAGGGAATACACAAGCTTCAATTTCTAATGTTGATCCTATAAATCCACTTACTCCTAAGCCATGTATTTGTCCTACCTCACCATTTAATTCCTTTAAAGGATTTTCATAAGGTGTGTATCTTCCAATTGCTATAACATGCTCTACATCTTTTATAGTAATATTCTTAATATTACCTTGGTTAGCATTATACATAGCAAATCCATAAGCATCAGTTAATATATTAACCGCCTTTCTTCCTTCAATGGTATATCTACTAATAATTTCTGCTACACCATCTTCAAGCTCTACATTAAGCTTTTTAGCTGCATTAATTACTATATTAGCTATATCAACTGAATTTAAAGGTTCAAAGTATACTTCTGTACATCTTGATCTTAATGCTGGATTAATTTCACTTGGTTCTCTTGTTGTTGCACCAATTAACACGAAGTCTGCTGGTGCTCCATTATCAAATAAATATTTTATATATTTCGGAGTGCTTTCATCATCTGGATCATAGTATGATGATGAAAATTCTACTCTCTTATCTTCTAATACTTTTAATAATTTATTTTGAAGAATACTATCAAGTTCACCAATTTCATCAATAAATAAAACTCCACCATGAGCCTCAGTAACTAAACCTGGCTTTGGTTCTGGAACTCCAATCTCAGCTAAATCCCTTTTACTTCCTTGATATATTGGGTCATGAACTGAACCTAATAATGGATTTGTAATTTCTCTTGGATCCCATCTTAATGTTGTTCCATCAACTTCAACAAACTTTGATTCCTCTTGGAATGGTGTAAAACTTAGCTCTTTTGCAGTTTTAAGTGCTATTCTAGCTGCAGTTGTCTTACCAACTCCTGGAGGTCCATATAATATTATATGTTGTGGATATGGTGAAGAAAGTTTTGATATTAATGATTTAATAGCTCTTTCTTGACCAACAATTTCATCAATTTCTTCTGGTCTTAAGACACTCATTATATTTTTTCCTGTAATTCTATCATCTAGTTCTACAAGATCATCATATTTTTTTAATGTCTTATTATTTTCATTACCTTTTTGTTTCTTTATAATTGAAAGTCTTACTTCATCAACATATTTATCTTGCTTTTCTTGTATTGCAGCTTCAACTTTTTCTTCAATTTTGTTTTGAACAAATCTTTTAGCTATTTCTTGTGCAAGCATATCGCTAATATTATTAATTATATCACTTAGTTCTTCATTTCTAGGAACACAGCTATAAGCTTTCCCATCAGATATGATTGTAGCTAACGCATATAATTTTTCTACTAATAATTCAGACTCTACATACTTTTGTAATTTATATTTGATTGTTCTAGCTCTAAAAGCTCCAGAATCTAATACATTTTTTGATATTTCAAATAATACATCAACCTGAGCCTCAAGAGGAAGCTCTTCCCCCATTAATGCTTCAAACAATTCATCTTGTTTGCTTTTATTCATTTAATCCTCCTTATTGCTTAGGAACAATTATAACCTTCATCTTTGTACTTACTTCAGGATATAATTTAACTTCAACGTCATATGTTCCTGCTATCTTTATTGTATCCATAACAACCTTTTTCTTATCAACTTCAACATTGTATTTCTTATTTATTTCAGCCGCTATATCCTTTGATGTTATAGCACCAAATAGCTTTCCATTATCTCCAGCTTTAACTGTTAAAGTAACTTCTTTACCTTTTAATTCTGCTGCTAGCTTTTGAGCTGCTTCTAATTCTGCTAATTTTATCTTTCTTTCATTTTCCTTCTTTGTATTTAAAATATGAAGGCTATTATCTGTAGCAACTTGTGCTAACTTTCTTGGAAATAAAAAGTTGTTTGCATATCCATCTGATGAATTAACAACCTCACCTTTTTTACCTAAACCTTTTACGTCTTTTAATAGAATAACTTTCATTCTAGTCACCCACCCTTAAATTTTTTGTTATTGATTCTTTGAGTCTTTCTATTACTTTATCTATTGTTTCATGTGAAACTTTTGCACCTGCAATATTCATATGGCCTCCTCCGCCTAAAACTTCAAGTATTACTTGAACATTTATATCTCCAACGGATCTTCCACTTATAATTATATCGCCATTAATTTCTGAAATTACAAAACTTGCAGATATTCCTGATATATTTAACAGTTCATCTGCCGCTTTTGCTACTATTACAGTATTTATATTTTTTGGTGCTACCGCAATAGCTATTTTGTTTTCTACCTTTGCAGACTTTATTGTCTCTGCTATCATTAAATAATCTTCTAGATTATCGGTAAACATTTTTTTAACTTCTATTGTATCAGCACCAAGATTTCTTAAAAATGATGCTGCTTCAAAGGTTCTTACTCCTGTTTTAAAAGAGAATCCCTTTGTATCCATTATTATTCCTGCTAATAATCCTTCTGCTTCTAAAACAGATAGCTTTGGTCTGTCTAATAGATATTGAATAATTTCTGTTATCATTTCTGATGTTGATGATGCATATACCTCAATGTAATTTAAAAGTGCTCCTTCTATCATATCGGGACTTCTTCTATGATGATCTATAACTACTTTTCTCTTTACATTTTCTATAACCTTTAAATCACTAATATAGCTTCTGTTATGAACATCCACTATTATAACTAGTGTGTCATCATCTATATTTTTTTTAGCTTCTTCAATGTTAATAAATAATTTATTATACTTTATGTCTTGATTTAATTTATTTAAAAAATATTCAATTGCATTGGTATCTGAGTTTAAAACAATATTACATTGTTTTCCTAGTTGCCTTATTGCACTAGATAGCCCTACAGCAGCTCCCATACAATCCATATCTGGATTTAGGTGTCCTACTATATAAATCTTATTACTATCGTATATAAGCTCTTTTAAGGCATGTGCAACCACTCTTGCTCTAACCCTTGTTCTTTTTTCTATTTCTTTAGTATTTCCTCCAAAGAATTTTATATCTTCATTATTCTTAACAATAGCCTGATCTCCACCTCTACCAAGAGCTAGTTCTTTTGCTATTGAAGCATAGTTTTGATTTTCTGATGGAGATATTCCTCCACGTCCAACCCCTATACTTAATGTTATTTCAAGCTTATTTCCTTTGCTTATAGTTGAAATATCATCTAGGATTTTAAACTTACCTTCAATTTCTTCTTCTATATATTTATCTTCTACAGATAGCACATATTTATTCTTATCATATTTTACAATAAGTGCATTTAGCTTATTTGCATATGCATTTAATGTTCTATCTATTTCTGCAATAACTAAAGGTTTATTGTTTTCATCCGTTGTCTCTAATGCTTCATTAATATTATCTACTTCTATTATCATTACACTTTCTTTTGTTGTTGTAACACTTAATAGATTCCCTATTTCATTAAAATGAATAATTGAAATATTTTTTTCGTCTTTTTTGATATTTATATTTGTAACACCATATAAACAATTGTTGATTTTAATCCTTTGAGTTTGTGAACCTTTTTCTGAAAATATATTTTCTATGTTTAAATTTCTTACAACAGTAGATATACTTTTTCCAACTAAATTTTCACCTTTCTTTAACTTATTAAAAACATTATTATGCCATAATATCTTTCCATCCTCATCTATTATACAAATAGGTATTGAGTAATTAAAAAGATTATTATTTAAGGTATCATTAATTTCTTTAGTAAATTTCTTAATCTTATCTTCATCTTCAATTGTTCTAGTAGCATTATAATAAATATCATATAGTACTATGACTAAAACTATTATTCCAATCCAAACATACTTATAATAACAAAGAATCATAGCAATACACATAAGTAAAGCTGGTTTAATAAAAAGCTTTATTAATATATTCTTTTTCATACAATGCACTCCTAACAGCTTTAATCCCTTCTGTTGCTAATATGCTTCTTTAATTTACTTAAACTTCTTCCTTCTCTCTCAACTTCATCATCTGCCATAATACCTCTATCAAGCTTATTTTTCATAACATCATCCACTTCTGATAAAGAATATCCTAATCTTTCTGCTAAAATGTATAAAATTATAATTGCACCGGATATACATTCAAGTAAAGCATCTTGAGCAATATTGCTGCCTTTTGTTAAAAGCCTAAAGAACTCTCCTATAACGCATAATAAATCAGCTTTTAAGTTTTCTATAATTTTAACATTGCTCATTATATTTAGTTCATGTCTTTTCACTCTATCGCTCCCCTACTAAAAACTTTATATGTTGTAATAAAGTATTTGATTCCGATGATTACAAGCATATATATATATTTTAGTTATTTTGCTTAATTATTGCAAGAAAACTAATTAATTTTTCCAAATTTTGTTTTGCATATGGGGTTACCTAATGATTATATCCTTTTACATAAATTAATATTCATATTATTTATGATAAAATAAAAAAGCCCCTGAATTCTCAGGGGGTTCTTTATATTACTCAGTTGTGAATGGTAATAATGCTACAGTTCTTGATCTCTTGATAGCATCAGTTAATTGTCTTTGGTGCTTAGCACATGTTCCAGAAATTCTTCTTGGAAGTATCTTCCCTTTTTCTGTAACGAACTTTCTTAACTTAGCAATATCTTTGTAATCTATTGAATCAGCCTTATCTACGCAAAAAGCACAAACTTTCTTTCTAGATCTTCTCATTTTTCCGCCAGGTCTTTTACCGTCTCTGTTCATTTAACTTCCTCCTTACCTTGATAAATTAGAATGGCATATCTCCATCATCTACTGGAGTTATGTCATTGTCAAAATTCCCACCAAATGAATTTTGGTTGGATGAATAATCAGAATTATTGAATGAAGAACCATTGCCTCCGAAGGAGTCATTGTTTCCTCTACTTCCGCCATTACCATTTCCAGATCCAACGAATTCAAAGCTATCAACAGCTACATCAGTAGTGTATCTCTTTGTTCCGTCTTGTGCATCATAACTACCTGTTCTAATGCTTCCTGAAACTGCTAATTGGCTACCTTTTGCAAGGTATTGTGATATTGTCTCAGCAGTCTTTCCAAATGCTACGCAATTGATAAAGTCTGTTTCATCTTTTTTGAAAGGTCTATTTACAGCCATTGTAAGTCTGCAAACTGCATTACCTGATCCTGCAGCAAATCTTAGCTCTGGATCTTTAGTAAGCCTACCTATAAGTATAACCTTGTTCATTTCAATATCACCTCTTATGCTTCTTCTCTAACGATGATGTGTCTCATAACACCATCAGTGATTCTGAATATTCTGTCTAACTCTCTTGGTAATTCAGTGTTAGCAGTAAAGTTTACTAGCGTGTAGTAACCTTCGCTGATTTTCTTAATTTCATAAGCAAGCTTTCTCTTACCCCAGAAATCAACATTATCAACTGTTCCACCACCATTTTCGATAACACCCTTAAACTTTTCGATGTTAGCTTTAACAGCTTCTTCATCTAATGATGGGTGTAGTATGAATATAGTTTCGTACTTTCTCATCTAATTCACCTCCTCCCCTCGGACTAACGGCTGTACTTTGTACAGCAGGGATTACAATTTAATATTTTATCATTGTATTCACAATATTTCAAGTTTTTTTAAATTCTTTATTTAAGAAATTATTGATAACAAATTAAGAAATTTCCTTATTTGCCTTTTTAACAACTTTTTTTGCACCTTTTACAAATTTGCTTCTTGGAATCATTACAACTCTATCACAATTGATGCATCTTATTTTTATGTCAGCTCCAACTCTTGTTATCTCAAATTGCTTTGATCCACAAGGATGCTCTTTTTTCATTTCTACTATGTCACCTAACTCGAAAGCTTCTATCATTTTAAAACCCCCTATTATTTTGTTATTAATTGAGTTTTTGGATATGGTATTTCTACTTTAGCCTCATCTAAAGCTACCTTAACTTCTTTTCTTAACTCTCTTTCCATTTTCCATTGACTTAATGGTTTTGCCTTACCAACTATTCTAATAGTAACTCCTGATGCATTTAATGAATTTACTCCTAAAACCTCAATTGGCTCTGCAATATCCTCATTATTTTTTTCAAAATCTAAACATAAATTATTTAAAATGTTTAATGTCTTATCGATATCTGATTCATATGCTATTTCTACATCAACAATAAATCTCATATTTCCTCTTGAATGATTTGTTACCTCTATAATACTACCATTTGGTATTATGTGTAAATCTCCCGTGAAATCTCTCAATACAGTTGTTCTTATTTCTATGCTTTCAACTATTCCTGTGTATTTAGCAATAGTTACATGATCTCCAACTCCATATTGATCTTCAAATAAAATAAATAATCCATTAATTATATCTTTTACTAAACTTTGAGCTCCAAACCCCAGTGCAACTCCCCCTATACCTGCAGCTGCTAAAGATAATCCACCAAAGAAGGTTATTATTATCCATGAAATTCCTACCATATAAACAGCATATTTTAATATACTCTTTAATACTGACCCTATAGTTAAAGCCTTTTGCGATTCTAAAGAAAATCTTCCTTTTGATGTAGCTTGTTGCTCTACAAACTTTTCAATTATTTTATTACCTATTCTAATTGCAAAGTACATTAAAATTATTATAAATAATGCCGATATCATTTTTCCTAAAAAGGCCTCTATTTTTTCCATAGGTAATGTAAACATACCTAACTCAAATGCATTTGTATCTGCATTATAATTGAATAAACTTGATAAATTACTTATTTTCATTTTGTCCTCCTATTTAATTAATTCATATCCATTTTGACTTCTTTTATATATATTTTTATAGCTAAACCCTATATCTAATATTTTATCTAGAAGTTCACACTTGTCTAACCTCACACAAATCCCACAACTATGAGTCATACTTGTTGGCGTTGGCATAATTCTTATACTATATCCTTTTTCTTGTATAACTGTTTCTGCTGCAATTGCATCATGGGTGTTCTTAAAAATTATAATTACGTACTCCATACCTTCCTCCTTGTATTTTTCTATTATATTTTATTATATATTTCTTACAAAAGAAAAACTACATTATTCATGATATTTTAACTTTTATTATTCTTTAATACTTGTAATAATATTTTGTTTGATTTTATATATTATTATAAAATAATTTTTTATTTTTTATCAATTATAAAGGAAGATTTTTATGAGTTTATTTTTTGAGCTTTTTAAAGCTATTATATTCGGCTTTATTACAGGTTTCTCTCTTTCTATACCCATAGGTCCTGCTTCAATAGAATCAGTGAATAGAACTCTATCTAGAGGGTTTATTGAGGGTTTTAAGGTTTCTCTTGGAACCATAACAGCTGACTTTACAATATTGTTAATAGTTAATGTTGGTCTTTTTAGATTTTTAATAAATAATAAAATAAATGAAGGATTATTTTGGATTTTTTCTGGAATATTGTTATCAATATTTATGTTTTATAAAAATAGGAAAAGAAAACCTCAACTAATTTTATTTGGTTCTTTTCCTAAAAGAAGATATGATGGATTTTTTTCTGGGTTTTTAATGACTATTTTAAATCCAACTTCTATATTTTTATGGGTAACTATTAGCGGTACATTATTCACTTTTTGGTTATCTCGTGGCAAACTTTACTTTTTTTCATCTTTACTTTTTATGTTTATTGGAAGTTTATCTTGGTTCATTATCCTTAATATTTTAGCTAGTCGTGGTGTTAAATTTCTTAGAAGGGATGTTTCAATAAATACTTCTAAATTACTTAGTTTATTTTTATCCATAATTGGAGTATTATTTATAATATATGGATTATATAAAATTTTTTATTAGGTGATATATTATGAATATTTATTTAGATAATGGTAGTACATCTTATCCTAAACCTAAAATAGTTTTAGATAAAATGTATGACTATATGTTAAACGTTGGTGGTAATGCAAATAGATCTAATCATTCTAATTCTTTAGAAAGCAGTAGACTTTTGTATTCCACTCGTCAAAAATTATGTAAATTCTTTAACTATGACAAAGTAGAAAATGCTATATTTACAAACAATATAACAACTGCATTGAACTATTTAATTTTGGGGTCTCTAAAAGATGGAGATCATGTTATAACTTCATCAATGGAACATAACTCTGTTCTTAGACAATTAATTAATTTAAAAAACAAAGGAATCATTGAACTCACTATTATAAAAGGTAATACTACTGGTTTTATTTCTCCAATTGATATACATGATAGCATTAAGAATAATACAAAGTTAGTTGTATTATCTGTCTGCTCAAATGTTACTGGCTCTATTCAACCTATAAAAGAAATAGGAAATATATGCTTTAGTAAAGGTGTATTTTTTATTGTAGATAGTGCCCAGGGGGCTGGACATTTTAATATTGATATTGATGATTGTAAAATTTCCGCCTTAGCTTGGACAGGACACAAGGGTTTAATGGGTCCTCAAGGAATTGGCGGGTTTATAATTACTGATGAGTTTAATGAAATCTGTGACTCTATTATTTTAGGTGGAACAGGTTCTCTTTCTCACTCTCTAGATCAACCAACATATCTTCCAGATAAATTTGAATCTGGAACTATGAATTTACCAGGAATTGTAGGAATTAATACCTCACTTGATTTTATTAATTCCGTTTCCTTAGAAAAGATTGAAAGCAAATTAAATCATCTTCATAAGATTTTCCTTGATGGGTTACTTGAGTTAAGCTCTTTTAAAGTATTTGGTGAATTAAGTGGTAATAATTCATCTTCCATAATTTCATTTGTTCATAACTCTATGGATTCATCAGAATTAGCATTTTTACTAGAGGAAAATGGTATTAAGAATAGATCTGGACTACATTGTGCCCCATTATCACATGAAACCATAGGAACATTTCCTAGTGGAACTGTTAGGTTAAGTATTGGATACTTTAATACAGAAGAAGAAATTAATTATACTCTTGATATACTAAAAAAAATAAACAATGGTCTGATTTTTTAATCTAGTATAAAAGCCTCCTTTTTTGGAAATAATTCCATTAAAGGAGGTTTTATTATGTCAGATTATCTTTCTATAGATTCCTCGCTTCAAGATGCTTATTGTATTATAAGAGATTATCTTTGCAAGGAATTAAAATCAATAATTAAATCCAAACGTGAAATTATTTTTTTATGTATCGGTACTGATCGTTGTACTGGTGATTGTTTAGGCCCTTTAGTGGGTGATAAACTTAAATTTTTAAATAGGTCTAATATATACATATATGGAACTTTAGAAAATCCTATTCATTCTAAAAATCTTGAAACTACTCTTAGTAGAATTAAAGATACCTTTGAAAATCCTTATATTATAGGAGTTGATGCTTGTCTCGGAGGTGTGACTAATATAGGTAAAATTTTTATTGAAAAAAAAGCTTTAAATCCTGGTAAAGCATTAAACAAAGAACTCCCTTCAGTTGGAGAAATGAGTATAACTGGAATAGTTAATCTTTCAGGCAATTATGAATTTATAGTTTTACAAAACACTAGATTACATACAGTAATGAGTTTAGCAGAATGTATATCTAAAGGCATTTACCATTTCACATTAAAGAGTTGTGGTGGAAAGCAATCTACTTTAGATGATAAATTAGATGATTTACTCTGTACTAACTCTTCAAATTAAAAAAAAGAAATAGTTGGGTAACCAACTATTTCTTTTTTGTATTCTTATATTTATTTACAGCTTCATTTAAAACATGAATTTCTTCTTCAGATAAATCATATCTAGAAATACCTTTATCAATAGGTTTTGCATATGTTGTACTTTCGTTTCTTCCATATATACCTGAAATAATAACACCGTCATTATGGTCATCTAATATAGCAACTGAGAAACTTAAATCACTTCCTACATCATCAAAAGCTTTATATCTCATAATAGCAATTTTTTGTGCACAATCTTTCATTCTTTCTTCAATCTTCTTACATTCTTCTACTGCTATAGCTGAATTTGCACTTGCTACTTCTATTTTATCTATATTTTCTGTTATCAATTCTTCAATGTTTTTATTATTTGCTCCACGCATCATTTTTCTATATCTTTTTTCTAGCTTATTTAATGAGCTCATTAATACTAGTATTATTACTAATAAAATTGCCGTTATTGCTACTAGTGCTACTATTATATACGCACTATATTCATTTATACTATTCATTATTCCATCTAAATTGCTCATTCCTATTCTTCCTCTCCCAATGTTTCACGTGAAACATTTTTATTTAATTTTCTTAAAATGTTTCACGTGAAACATTTTAGGCGTAATCAATTTTAACATATAATTAAATCTCTTCAAACAAAAATTCTAGCTATTGTTAAATAATTTTATCTCAACGATGTTTCACGTGAAACATTATTGGATTATGTTATCAAAAATTTAAAAATGTTTCACGTGAAACATTTTTAATTAATCTATTTTGATAATTTCTAAAATCCTTTGTAGGTCTTCTTCAGAATAATATTCTATTTCTAACTTACCTTTATCATTTGTAGGATTCATATTAAGCTTAACCTTAGTTCCAAAATAATCTTGTAACCTATTTTGTAAATCCTTATAATATGGATTCACATCTGCTTGAGAAAATAACACTCTTGTAGTTGTCACTGTTTGCTTTTTCTCTAAAGATTTAATTAATTTCTCTAACTCTCTTACTGAAAGTCTTTCATCTATAACTCTTTGAGCTATTATACACTGTACATCTTTGTCTTCAATACCTAATAATGCCCTTCCATGGCCTTCCGTAATTACTGAATCAATTAAATATTGTTGTACTCTAGAATCAAGATTGATTAATCTTATTGTGTTAGTTATAGCAACTCTTGACTTTCCAATCCTCTTACTTAGTTCCTCTTGTGTCAAATCAAAATCAGTTAAAAGTTTTTTGTAGGCTACAGCCTCTTCGATTGGATTTAAATCCTGTCTTTGAATATTTTCAATTAAAGATATCTCAAGAATTTGTTTGTCTGTAAGGTTCATAACAATAGCGGGAACATCCTTTAATCCTATCATCTTAGCTGCTCTCCATCTTCTTTCCCCAGCAACTAAAGTATATTTCCCATCCTCTTTCGTAACAATTAAAGGTTGGATAATACCATGATGTTTAATAGATTCTGCAAGTTCTGCAATTCTTTCATTGTCAAAATGCTTTCTTGGCTGATCTGCATTATTCTTTATCATATTTAAAGGAATAGTTAAAGCACCGTTATTTGATTTTTCTTTATTATCTTCTTCAGGAATTAAGGCACCTAAACCTTTTCCTAACCCAAACTTCTTACTCATTTAAATCACCTAAACTATTGCCTTTCCAAAAATTCTTTAGTTAATTTAGAATATGATTCTGCACCCTTACATTTTTCATCATATAACATAATTGGTAATCCAAAACTTGGTGCCTCTGCAAGTCTTATATTTCTCGGAATAGTATTATTAAATACTTTCTCCGCAAAGTAATTTTCAACTTCTTTATATACTTCATTGCTTAAATTAGTTCTATAGTCATACATTGTCATAACTACACCTTCAATATCTAAATCTTTATTTAATGAACGTTTAACTAAATTAATAGTATTTATAAGTTGACCAACACCCTCTAATGCATAAAACTCACATTGTATTGGTATTAATACCGAGTTACTTGATGTTAATGCATTAATTGTTAATACACCTAATGATGGTGGACAATCAATAAATACAAAATCAAAATCTTTTTCTACTTCTTTAATTTTACTTTGAAGTATTCTTTCTCTTCCCTCATTCCCAATCATCTCAACTTCTGCTCCAGCAAGTTCCATTGTAGATGGTGCTATGTATAAGTTTTGTAATAAGTCACTTCTAATAATGACATCACTTAAAGATGTTTCTGACGTTAATACATCATACATAGAAAGCTCTAGCGATCTTTTGTCTAAACCTAATCCACTTGTAGTATTTCCTTGTGGATCAATGTCTATGGTTAGTACTTTATATCCTTCCATAGCTAGGTAAGCACATAAATTTATATTTGTAGTAGTTTTACCTACTCCACCCTTTTGATTAAAAATACAAATTGTTTTCATAGTAAGCCCTAATTTGTAGAGCCTCCACCCCCTTTCTACAATATTATTATATAGTTATTTTAACCATAATAAAAGAAAAATGTATTAAAAATGGGTATATTATTAAATATTTTTTCATTTAATAATATACCCATATAATATACATATGTTGCAACTAACAAACTACATTTATAAAGATTAATAATACATAGCTTTTATATATTATAATATCTACTTTTGATTCTTTGGAATACTAACTGTTATTTGAATATAATCATCCGCCTCATCAAATTGATATTTAGCAGGTATGCTAAATTTATCAAAAACTTGTTTAATTGTATTAACATACATTTTTGCTGGAAATACACTTTTAATAGTTCTTTTACTCTTTGAGTTTAAAGCTTTACCAGCTAATTTAAGAAGTTCTTTGTTTATTAATTCTTCTGTTTTCTTAACATTTAAAGAATCATTAATAACCTTTTTAACTATCTTTAATTGCAGAGGATTATTATCCTTAACCGTTAATAACGCTCTAGCATGTCTTTCCGTTAAATTATTCTCTAAACATAAGTTTCTGACTTCTTCATTTAACTTTAATAATCTAAGCTTATTAGCAATTGTAGATTGCTTTTTACCCATTCTAGTCGCAAGTTCTTCTTGAGTAAAATTATGATCTTGAATTAAGTTGTAGTAAGCTTCAGCCTCTTCAATGAAGTTTAAATCCTCTCTTTGAAGATTTTCAAGTAAAGCAATTTCTGCAGATTCAACATCAGTTATATCCGTAATGATACATGGAACTTCCTCTAATCCTGCTATTTTAGAAGCTCTCCATCTTCTTTCACCAGCAACTAATTCAAATATATCCCCTCTTCTTCTAACTGTAAGAGGTTGTATAACTCCAAATTCCTTTATAGATTGAGAAAGTTCTAATAATGCTTCCTCGTTAAAAAATTTACGTGGCTGATATGTATTCGGTATAATACTTTCAACCTTTACTTTTACTAATTCGTTACTCATAATTTATTAACCCATCCCTTATTTTTTTCGCTAAAAAGTACTTAATAATACTATTCTATATTCCTTTGTTTGTTCCTTTATTTTACATCATTTTTCGTTAGACAAATCCTTTAAACAAATTTATGTTTTCTACAAATTATTTCAAAGGCTTCTTCGTAACCATGCCAGCTTTTCTCGGATAAGCGCTAGGCGTGTCTTTAACTTTTTTTACAAGAACAAGATTATGTCTCAAATCAGTATTTTCGACAGAAACTTCAATAACTTCAACTAGCTTTCCGCCTAAAACACCTAAGGCATTAGTACTTTGTGATAACTCTTCATCAACCAAAGGCCCTTTAAGAGCTAAAAAATATCCATCAATCTTAACATAAGGTAAGCAGAATTCTGATAATACTGTCATATTTGCAACAGCTCTTGATGTAGCTATATCAAACTTTTGTCTTAATGTAGTTTCTCTAGCTCCATCCTCTGCTCTACTATGAATAGTTTTTACATTTTTCAACCCTAATTCTCTTACAACTAGGTTTAAAAAATTAATTCTTTTATTTAACGAGTCCAATAAAGTTACATTTAAATCTTCTCTCATTATAGCTATTGGTAATCCTGGGAATCCTGCTCCTGTACCAACATCAATAAGACTTTTAGCTTCCTTCAATTGATTGCATTTAAATGCCTTAATGCAATCAATAAAATGTTTTTCTATAAACTCATCATCCTCTGTAATAGCTGTTAAGTTTACCTTTGTATTCCACTCTTGTACTAATCTCATGTACTTAATAAATCTATCGTACTGTTCTGTAGTTAGTTCCATGCCAACATCATTTGCAGCTGTTTTCATTAATTCAAAATAACTCATTTAAAGCTCCTTTAAAATTTATTTTTTCCATACTGTTGCTCTAAGTATATTAATAATACAGAAATGTCAGCAGGTGATACTCCTGAAATTCTTGATGCCTGCCCTATACTTAAAGGTTTTATATTAGAAAGCTTTTGTATAGCTTCAGTTCTTAATCCCTTAATATCCGTATAATCAATATCTTGAGGTAACATCTTTTTCTCAAATTTCTTAAATTGAGATACTTGTTCTAATTGAGCAGTTATATAACCTTCATATTTAGCAATAATATTTAATTGCTCTCCAATATCATCAGATAACTCTGGTCTTTCATTATCTAATTGTGCTAATGAGAAATAATCTAGCTCTGGTCTCTTAATCAATTCATAGAAAGAACATGGCTTTCTTAATTCAGCAGAATCTAATGTAGTTAAAAACTCATTAACTTCTCTCTTATTTGTAATTTGAAGGTTCTTTACTCTTTCTAATTCACTCTGAACATTATCTTTTCTTTGAATGAATTTATTATATCTTTCATCTTTTACAAGACCAACATTACGTCCAATTTCAGTTAATCTAAAATCTGCATTATCTTGTCTAAGTAATAATCTATATTCCGCTCTACTTGTCATCATTCTATATGGCTCATTTGTTCCCTTTGTAACTAAATCATCAATTAAAACCCCAATATAGGCATCAGATCTAGTTAATACTAAAGGCTCTTCGCCTTTTATTTTTAATGACGCATTAATTCCTGCAATAAGCCCTTGAGCTGCTGCTTCTTCATATCCTGAGCTACCATTAAGCTGTCCTGCACCATAAAGACCTTCTATATTCTTAAACTCTAATGTAGGCTTTAATTGAGTAGGATCAATTGAATCATATTCAATTGCATAAGCAGTTCTCATTATTTCAACATTTTCTAATCCATCTAGTGTTTTATACATTTCTAACTGAACTTCCTCTGGAAGAGATGATGACATTCCACCAACATACATCTCTAATGTCTCAAGCCCTTCTGGCTCAACAAAAATTTGATGTCTGTGCTTTTCTGGGAACCTCATAACCTTATCTTCTATAGATGGGCAGTATCTTGGTCCAACACCTTTAATGCTTCCATTATACATAGGTGATCTATGAATACTATCCCTAATTATATTATGTGTTTGCTCATTAGTATAAGTTAAATAACAAGCTACTTGCTCTCTTTCAATTTTATCATTCATAAATGAGAAGGGAACTATCTTTTCATCACCATATTGAGGAATCATTTTAGAAAAATCTACACTTCTCATGTTTATTCTAGCTGGTGTTCCTGTTTTAAATCTTCTTAATGAAATTCCAAGATCTAATAAAGATTGAGATAAATCATTAGCTGGCCATAATCCATTTGGTCCACTATTATAACTAATCTCTCCAATTATAATTCTTCCTTGAAGATAAGTACCAGTAGCTAAAATAACACCCTTACATTTGAATACAGCACCATTTTTAGTTACAACACCTGTAATCTTTCCATCTTCTACTTCAAGCTCTGTAACTTCCAATTGTCTAATAAAAAGATTTTCTTGATTTTCTAAAATCTTTTTCATTCTATTTTGATATTTTACCTTATCAGCTTGTGCTCTTAATGAATGTACAGCAGGACCCTTTGATGTATTTAACATTCTTGATTGAATAAATGTTTCATCAATATTAAGTCCCATTTCTCCACCTAATGCATCAATTTCCCTAACTAAATGTCCTTTAGCAGTTCCACCAATATTAGGATTACAAGGCATCATAGCAATAGAATCTAAGTTATTAGTACAAACCAAGGTTCTTAAACCCATTCTAGCACACGCTAAAGCAGCCTCACTACCTGCGTGACCAGCACCAACAACAACTACGTCATATTCTCCTCCAACATATTTCATAATTTATACTCTCCTACTTTCCACAACAAAACTCTCTAAATATTTTATTCACTAAATCTTCCTCTAACTCAGAACCAGTTATTTCTCCTAAAGCTTTAAGAGCCGCTGTAACATAAATAGAAATTAAATCTAGGAATTCATTTCTATTCAACCTAATTTCAGCTTCTTTAGCATTTTCGAGAGCTCTAAATAAAGCTTGCTTATGTCTATTATTAGAAATAATTAAGCTTTCAGAATCAACCTCTCCATTAAAGAACATTTCTTTTACTTTATTCTTTAAATCTTCTAAGCCAAATCCTGTTTTAGCAGATATTTTAATTAAGCTTTGCTCATTTAATTCATTTTCGATATTTATTTTGTAATCTAAATCTACTTTATTTAGTAACACTAGATATTTTTTATCCTTTATATAACTAATTATTTCCTTATCTTCAGATTCTAAATCTCTACTAGAGTCTAACATTAAAATAATTAAGTCAGCTTCATCAATTTTTTCCTTAGATCTTTCAACACCTATTTTCTCAACAACATCCTCAGTCTCTCTAATACCAGCTGTATCAGTTATTTTAACAGGAATACCATCTAAATTAATGTATTCTTCTATAATATCTCTTGTAGTACCTGGAATATCAGTTACAATAGCCCTACTTTCCTTTAATAAAGAGTTTAATAATGAAGACTTTCCAACATTAGGCTTACCAACAATAACAATATTAAGCCCATCTCTAATAATTTTACCCTCATTTGCACCCTTAATTAATTTTTGCATTTTTTCTATAGATTCACAAAGAGATTCATTTATTCTTAAAGGAATGCTTTCATCAATCTCCTCATCATCCTCAGTAAAATCAACAGCATATTCAATTAAAGCTAAAATATTAAGCATATACTCTCTTAATTTATTGATTTCAATAGAAAGCGCACCTGAACTTTGCATAACTGCACTTTTAACAGCTAAATCAGTCTTTGCTCTAATAATATCAATAACTGCTTCTGCCTGACTTAAATCAATTCTACCATTTAAAAAAGCTCTTTTTGTAAACTCTCCAGGCTCAGATAATCTAGCACCAGCTTTTATTATTTCTTCTAAAACCTTATTAGTTGAAACAACTCCACCATGGCAGTTAACTTCAACAACATCTTCCGCTGTAAAACTTTTAGGCCCCTTCATATAACTTAATATAACTTCATCAATTATATCCCCATTATCTAAAGAAACAACATGACCATACTTCATAGTATAACTCTTCATATTCTTTATATCAAAGTTGTTTATGCCTTTAAAAATTTTACTTGCAATACCAAGGGAATTAGCACCTGATATCCTTATTATAGATATTCCACCCTCACCTAATGGAGTTGCAATACCACAAATAGTATCAAATTCCTTCATTATTAATTCCTCCTAAACCTTCAATTATAAATTATAACCGAATCAAACTAATATAAATTTTACATAACAAAAGTGAATTAGTCAAAGAATAATACTGTTATTAATAGTAAAATAATTTAATTCTAAAAAAAAGAAAGCTTTTGAAGCTTTCTTTTTAAAAAAATATTAATTTTTTAATGATATAACTACTCTTCTATATGGTTCTTCACCTTCACTCGTTGTCGAAATTGAAGTATCATTTTGAAGTGCAGCATGTATAATCCTTCTTTCATAAGGATTCATAGGTTCTAATTTAAAAGGTCTACCATTTTTCTTAACCTTATAAGCTGTTTTTTGAGCAACTCTTTTCAAAGTTTCTTCTCTTTTTAACCTATAATTTTCAGTATCTAAAACTACTCTTTTATAAGAAGTTTCATGACCTTTATTAATTACTAATGATACTAGATATTGTAGAGAGTCTAACGTCTCCCCCCTATATCCAATAATAAGACCCATTTTAGGACCAGTTAAATCAATGTGAATAACATCTTTTTCTTCTCTAATTCTAATTTCAGCCTTAATGTCCATAGAATCTAAAACATCTCTTAAGAATTTCTTACCTTCTTCAATATAATCTCTTTTAACTTTTACTCTTATTTTATAAGGTTTCGTTCCAATTATATTTAGGAATCCTTTTGAACCTTCTTCTAAAATCTCATATTCAACTTTATCTTTAGTTACATTTAATTCTATTAAAGCTTTATCTAAAGCTTCTTCAAATGTTTTTCCTGTAATATCTAGTGTCTTCATAATACCCTATTCACCCACTTCTCAAAAGATTAATTATTTTTTCTTTTTCTTCTTCTTCTTGCTGTCATCTTCTTCAAGTGCAAATCTATGTTTACCTAATTGTTCTTTTTCTTCAACAATTACTTCTTGTTCTTGTCTTCTCTTCATAGCTGGTAAGTAGTTAATGAAATATGTTTGAACTAATTGAATAACTCCACCTAACACCCAGTAAATAACAAGGATTGATTGGAAGTTAATAGCCATAACACCCATCATCGCTGCCATACCAATATTCATAGCCCCCATATTCATTCCACCTTCAGCTTGTGAAGGACTTGCTTTACTCATTAAATATGATGGTAAATAAGTTGATAATGCTGCAAGTATTGGTAGTATAAATGTTGTATCTTTTGTAGCTAAATCTTTAACCCATAAAAAAGATACCCCTTCAATTCCTGGCATTCCCATAAAAACATAATATAAAGCCATAAGAATAGGTAATGGTAATAACATTGGTAGACATCCACCAGTCATACTAACCTTTCTCTCTCTATAAAGCTTCATTACTTCCATGTTTTGCTTTTCTGGATCATTTTTATATTTTTCTTGAAGTTTTTTAACTTCAGGTTGAATTTCTTGCATTTTTTGTGTAGCCTTAGCTGACTTAATACTAAATGGTAAAACAGCTAATCTAACTAAAGCAGTTAAAATAAAAACTGATAAAATAATTACGGTACCTCTATCGTCTATTCCAAAAGTTCCAACTATATCAAGGATCTTTTCAAATAGAATTTTAAAGAATTCCGTAATAGGTGCGAAAAATGACATCTTCTATATTCCTCCTTAAAATTAATCGACTGGATCATATCCTCCTTTGGTAAAAGGATTACATCTTAAAATTCTCCACACCGCCTTAATTGATCCTTTTAATACCCCTTTTTTCTCAATTGCTTCAATAGCATATTGAGAACAAGTAGGATAAAATCTACAACAAGGTGGTTTGGTGGGAGAAATATTTTTCCTATAAAATTTAATTAGACTTATTAATATCTTCTTCATTATATAAGCCTGCCTTTTTAAACAAATGGTTCATAGCTCTTGTTACATCATGAAAATTTTTATCCTTTAATTTTGTTCTTGCCACAAAGACAAAATCAAAACCTGTTTTTAAATTCTCTTCTGTTAATCTGTAGT
The DNA here is from genome assembly GCA_051653165.1 of Clostridium sp. Taxonomy (GTDB): domain Bacteria; phylum Bacillota; class Clostridia; order Clostridiales; family Clostridiaceae; genus Clostridium. Next base: position 10,439 of record JBOFVP010000375.1, on the reverse strand, counting down.
TTTCTGAAATAAGTCTTTTGCTTCTACTTCTTACAACGCTATTTCCAACTTTTTTGCTTACAGAAATTCCTACTTTATTATAAAGTTCATTATTTGTAGTTTTATTTTTCCTATTACTAAAAATATATAGAACCAGTAAATCATTTGCCATAGATTTTCCTCGTCTATATACCGTTCTAAATTCTGAGTTTTTCTTTAATCTGTACACCATAGGTATTTCCATACTCCTTTTTTTTCCGCATTTGCAGAAAAAAGGCCACTTAATGCGGCCCTTATGCTGTTAATTTTTTTCTACCTTTTTGTCTTCTTCTTCTAAGAACGTTTCTACCTGAAGCAGTGCTCATTCTCTTTCTGAATCCGTGCTCTTTTTTTCTTTGTCTCTTTTTAGGTTGGTATGTCATGAACATAATCATTGCACCCCCTTCAAAATTTATTTTATATAGTAAATAACTATATTATGCAAAATTTTAAACTACCTATCCATTATATATTTATCAGTATAAACTGTCAAGAATATAGTTAACTGTTGATAATTTTAAATATCCCTCCGTTTTTTTGTGGATAACTTCTTGAACTATTGGTATCACTTATGATATTATTAGTAGGATATTGTGAATAACTTGTTTATATAAAGAACTTATCCACAGCTGTGGATTAAATTGTGAATAACTTGTTTAGTTAATCTTAATATTTATGTAAATTAAGTAGTATTATAGTCGATAAACTAAGTAAAAATCCTATTTTGGCAATGTTTATAACTTTATAAGTATTAGCTGTGGATAACCATGCGTACATATTAAAATTCACATATTTATTAACATGTGAATAACTTTATTATAAAAATTAACAGAACTTTTATAGCTGTGACTTATTTGTTGATATCTTGTTATTTAACTGTTAATTTTAAAGTTTTCCATAAAAAAATTTTTTATAAATAATTTACTGGAGGATCTAAAATGGATACTGATTTAAAACAAATTTGGCAAAAAACTCTAGAAATTATTAAAACTGAGATGACAGAGGTTAGCTATAATACTTGGATAAAAAGCTGTAATCCTGTAGCAATAGCAAATAACACGATAAAAATCAGTGTTCCAAATTCTTTTACTCAAGATATCTTAGAAAAAAGATATAAAAGCCTAGTTGCAAATTGTATAGAAGCAGTCTGTAATAAGCTTTATACTATAGAATTTGTATTAGAATCAGATTTAATAATTGAAGAAGAAGCTCCAAAAAAAGAAATAAAAACTAAAGAAAAAGAAAAAAATGCAGTAATCATAAATGATGACATGATTACAACTTTAAATCCAAAGTATACTTTTGATTCTTTCGTAATTGGTAACAGTAACCGATTTGCACATGCTGCATCATTAGCCGTTGCTGAATCTCCAGCAAGAGCTTACAACCCTCTATTTATATATGGAGGAGTAGGACTTGGAAAAACTCACTTAATGCATGCAATTGGTCATTATATACTACAAAATAATCCTAGTGCAAAAGTAGTTTATGTATCATCTGAAAAATTTACTAATGAATTAATAAATGCAATTAAAGATGATAAAAATGAAGAATTCAGAAACAAATATAGAAATGTAGATGTTCTATTAATAGATGATATTCAATTCATTGCAGGAAAAGAACGTACTCAAGAAGAATTTTTCCATACATTTAATGCACTACATGATGCTGACAAACAAATAATTCTATCATCAGATAGACCACCAAAAGAAATTCCTACATTAGAAGATAGATTACGTTCTAGATTCGAATGGGGTCTTATTGCAGATATTCAAGTTCCAGACTTTGAAACAAGAATGGCAATATTAAAGAAAAAAGCTGATGTAGAAAAATTAAATGTAGCAAATGAAGTAATGGTATATATTGCAACAAAAATTAAATCAAATATAAGAGAGTTAGAGGGAGCTTTAATAAGAATAGTAGCTTATTCTTCATTAACTAACAGAGATATAACAGTTGATTTAGCATCTGAAGCTTTAAAAGATATTATATCTAAAAAACAAAGTAAGCATATAACAATAGATTCTATTCAAGATATTGTAGCAAGCTATTTTAATTTAAGAATAGAAGACCTAAAATCACAACGTAGAACAAGGAATGTAGCCTATCCAAGACAAATAGCTATGTACCTAAGCAGAAAATTAACCGATATGTCTTTACCTAAAATAGGTGAAGAATTTGGAGGAAGAGATCACACTACTGTTATTCATGCCTATGAAAAAATTTCTGAAAAGCTAAACAATGACGAAAGCCTACAGCATACTATAAATGATATTTCCAAAAAGCTAACTCAAAAATAATTCACAGCTGTATATAATAACTATATAACAACTTGTGGATAAACTTTAAAAGAACGGACCTCTGTGAATTCTGTGGATAAGACCATTAAAAAGTTACGGACTTATCCACACTATTTTTTAATAAACTTTCTAGTTAAATAGAGGGTTTAAAGTACTTATTAACATATTCACAGTCCCTACTACTATTATTACTAATAAATTTACTAATATTATATCTATTTATATAAAATTAGCTGTTAATAATTAAGGAGGATAATTCTATGATTTTTATATGTGAAAAACAAAAACTTCAAGAAGGTATTTCAATAGTTCAAAAAGCAATAACAGGAAAAACAACAATGCCTGTATTAGAAGGTGTATACATAAATGCTACTACTAATGGTTTAACATTAATTGGATCTGATGCAGATGTAAGTATTGAAACTAAAGTCGATGCAACGGTTAATGAAACAGGTAAAATTGTTATCGAAGCTAAAATGTTTGGTGAAATAATTAGAAAGTTACCTAATGCAGATATTAAAATCGAAACTTTAGATAACGAAACTATACAAATAACTTGCCAAAAGTCAGTATTTAACGTAGTTTACATGAATGCTGAAGATTATCCAGCAATACCAACAATTGATGATGAAATGCAAATTGCTGTACCTCAAAATATTTTAAAAAATATGATAAAAGGAACATCATTTGCTATAGCTCAAGATGAAACTAGACCTATACTACAAGGAATTCTTTTTGAAATTAAAAATAAAAACTTAAATCTTGTAGCCTTAGATGGATATAGATTGGCAATAAAGAGTGCATACTTAGATACTGATATGGAAATAGAACAAGTTATCCCAGGAAAAACATTAAATGAAATTTCTAAGATTTTAGAAGACATTAATGATTTAGTAAAAATAACATTTACGTCTAACCATATTTTATTTAATTTAGGTGAAACTAGAGTAACATCAAGATTACTTGAAGGAAAATTTGTTAACTATAACTCATTACTTCCTCAAGAATATAAATTAAATGTTACTGTAGACAAACAAGAATTACAAAATGGAATTGAAAGAGCTTCTCTTATGGCTAAAGAAGGAAACACTAATTTAATAAAATTAGACATCTGCGAAGACAATATTATTATCACTTCCAATTCTCAATTGGGAAAAGTTAGAGAAGAAGTTTCGGCAAATTTGCAAGGAGACGGGATTCAAATTGCATTTAATTCAAGATACTTATTAGATGTTTTAAAAAGTATGGATGATGAAGAAGTTGTTCTTCATTTAACTTCAAGCATCAGTCCATGTATAATTAAGGCAAAAAATGTTAATAGCTATAAGTACTTAGTATTACCAGTTAGATTAGTTAGATAAGATTAGGAGGGAAGGGTGAATAAATATACATTCACCCTGTATAAAATTATGAATGAAATTCAAATAAATACAGAGTTTATAAAATTAGATGCCTTTTTAAAATGGGCAGGTATTGCGTCTTTAGGTTCGGAGGCTAAAATATATATTCTTGAAGAGATGGTTTTAGTTAATGGAGAAGTTTGTACGCAAAGAGGAAAAAAAATAAGAGTTGGAGACATAGTTACATTTGAGGGAGCCGACTATAAGGTTATTTAAATTTTTAATAAATTATTATAAAGCGTTTATCCTTTTGATGTGTTATAATTAAATGGGTGTTTATGTATGTATATTAAAAAACTTATGTTACTTAATTATAGAAATTATAATAATTTAGAAGTTACTCTGGGAAAACATGTTAATGTTTTTATGGGTGATAATGCACAAGGAAAAACTAATATTCTAGAAGCTATGTATTATTGTGCTTTTGCAAAGTCACATAGAACTTCTAGAGATAAAGAACTTATAAATTGGCAAGGTGATAGTGCCTATATAAGTTTAAGTGTCGGTAAATCAAGACTTGATAAGAAAATAGACATTAATATTTTAAAAGATGGCAAAAAGGGTATAAAGGTTAATTCTATAAAGATTAATAAAATTGGAGAGCTTTTTGGGACATTTAATGTTGTTATGTTTTCACCAGAAGATTTGAAAATAGTTAAAGATTCTCCAGGAATCAGAAGAAAATTTATCGATATGGAATTATGCCAATTAAATCCTAAATACTATTATAATTTAGTTCAATATAACAAAGTATTAAACGAAAGAAATATTGTACTAAGAAATAGAAAGCTAAGTGAGGATATGTTAGACATCTATGATCTTCAATTAGCGTCTTATGGAGAATATATCATAAATAAAAGAATTGAATATTTAGAGCAATTAAACCTTTATAGCGAAAATATTCATAAAGACATTACCTCTGGAAAAGAGATAATAGAATTTAAATATATATCAACTATAAAAAGTGATGATGATATACAAAATGCTTTTTATGAGGCATTGAAGAAATCTAGAAAAAGAGATATTGATAAGGGAATTACATCTTTAGGTCCTCACAGAGATGATTTTTCAGTATTTATAAATAATGTTGATACGAAAAGTTTTGGATCACAAGGACAACAAAGAACAGCGGTTTTAACTATGAAATTTGCATCCCTTAAAATAATTAAAGAACTTACTGGTGAATATCCTATTTTACTACTTGATGATGTTTTATCAGAATTAGATTTCAATAGAAAAAGATATATATTAAGTACCATTGGAGAAATACAAACTGTAATTACATGTACAGGAATTGAGGATATAAATAAATATTTAGATGAAAATTCTAAAATTTTCAAAGTTGAAAATGGAAAAGTCTCTTAGGGAAAGTAAGGAGGAATGTTAATGTTTTTACATTTAGGAGAAAATGTAGTTGTTCCAGTTAAAGATGTAATAGGTATTTTTGATTTACAATCTACTAACTACAGCTCTGATACATTACAATTTATCAGATTAGCTGAGGAAGATGGATTTGTTGAAAGAATTACGAAAGAACAACCTAAATCATTTGTAATAGCTGAAGTAAATAAAATGAGCAAAGTTTATTTATCACCTATCTCAGCTAGTACGTTAACTAAAAGAACAGATGTGGAATATTGTCCATAGGTCCAATATTAAAACCTTCGAGTTTTAAAATATTAGTTTAGGAGGAAACTGTGTTGGAAGAGAATAGACAAAATTATGATGAGAGTCAAATACAGGTTTTAGAGGGATTAGAAGCTGTAAGAAAAAGACCGGGAATGTACATAGGAAGTACTAGTTCAAGAGGATTACATCACCTTGTTTATGAAATTGTAGATAATAGTATCGATGAAGCTTTAGCTGGGTATTGTAAAAATATTCGCGTTGAAATAAATGAGGATAATTCAATTCAAGTACAAGATGATGGTAGAGGTATGCCAGTTGGGATACATCCTAAAATGGGTAAATCAACTGTTGAAGTTATAATGACAGTTCTTCATGCGGGTGGAAAATTCGGTGGAGGAGGATATAAAGTTTCAGGAGGACTACATGGTGTTGGTGCTTCTGTTGTTAATGCACTTTCAGAAAGTTGTATTGTTACTGTTCAAAGAGAAGGTAAGGTTTGGAGACAAACTTATGAAAGAGGTAACGTAGTAACAGAATTAACTGAAATCGGTGTGACTGAAGAAACAGGAACAAAAACTTACTTCAAGCCAGATGAAGATATTTTTGATGAAGTTATATATGATTTTGATATTTTATCTCATAGATTAAGAGAGCTTGCATTCTTAAATAAAGGAATAAGTATAAGTCTTATTGATAAAAGAGAAAACAAAGAAGAAAATTATTTATACGAAGGTGGAATAAAATCATTTGTAAGCTACTTAAACAGAAATAAAGAAGCTTTACATCCTGAACCTATATATGTTGAAGGTGAAAAGGATGGTATTGCAGTAGAAGTATCACTACAATACAACGATGGATATAATGAAAATTTATTTTCTTTTGCAAATAACATAGATACTATTGAGGGTGGAACTCACTTAGTTGGATTCAAAACGGCCTTAACGAGAGTATTTAATGATTATTCAAAGAAGTTTGGTCATTTAAAAGATAATGATAAAAATCTATCGGGTGATGATATTAGAGAAGGTTTAACAGCTGTTATTTCTGTTAAGATTGGGGAGCCACAATTCGAAGGGCAAACTAAAACTAAACTTGGGAATGCGGAAGTAAGAGGTGTTGTTGATTCTATTGTTGGAGAAGGTGTAGGAATATTCTTAGAAGAAAATCCAAACATAGCAAAAAATATTATTGATAAGGCTTTAATGGCTGCAAGAGCTAGAGAAGCTGCAAGAAAAGCTAGAGAGTTAACAAGAAAATCTGTTTTAGAACGTTCATCATTACCAGGAAAGTTAGCAGACTGTTCATCAAAAGATCCTAGAGAATGTGAAATATACATAGTCGAAGGGGATTCAGCGGGAGGTTCTGCAAAACAAGGTAGAGATAGAAAATTCCAAGCTATTTTACCATTAAGAGGTAAAATAATGAATGTTGAAAAACAAAGATTAGATAAAATACTTAATTCAGATACAATTAGATCAATGGTTACTGCTTTTGGTGGTGGGATTGGTAAAGATTTTGATTTAGAAAAGTTAAGATATAATAGAATAATTATTATGACAGATGCCGATGTGGATGGAGCGCATATCAGAACACTATTATTAACATTCTTCTATAGATATATGAGAGAGTTAGTAGATGATGGGCATGTATATATTGCACAACCACCACTATACAAGGTAAGTAAGAGTAAAAAAGAATTCTATGCATATTCAGAAAAAGAATTAGAACAAATATTAGGTGATATTGGTGGCAAGGATAATTCAACTAATATACAAAGATATAAGGGACTTGGAGAAATGAATGCAAGTCAATTATGGGAAACAACAATGGACCCTGCAAGAAGAGTATTATTAAAGGCTTCAATAGAGGATGCTATGGCTGCTGATGAAATATTCACTATATTAATGGGTGAAAAGGTTGAGCCAAGAAGAGATTTTATTCAACAAAATGCTAAGAAAGTAAGTAATTTAGACATTTAGTACTAATACGAGGTGAAGTACATGAATTTTAATGAGGGAAAAGTTATATCAGTCGATATAAGAAACGAAATGAAAAAATGCTATATAGATTATGCTATGAGTGTTATTGTAGGTCGTGCCCTTCCTGATGTTAGAGATGGACTTAAACCTGTTCATAGAAGAATATTATTTTCTATGCATGAACTAGGATTAAGCCCTGAAAAAGGGTATAGAAAGTGTGCCAGAATAGTTGGGGAAGTTTTAGGTAAGTACCATCCACATGGAGATACATCTGTTTATGATGCATTAGTTAGAATGGCACAAGACTTCTCAATGAGATATATGCTTGTTGATGGACATGGAAACTTTGGGTCTGTTGATGGCGATGGCGCGGCTGCTATGAGATATACAGAAGCTAAAATGAATAAGATTGCAGCTGAAATGATTAGAGACATTAGTAAGAATACAGTTAATTTTACTCCAAACTTTGATGGAGAAGAAAAAGAACCTGAGGTATTACCATCAAGAATACCAAATTTATTAGTTAATGGTTCATCAGGAATAGCTGTTGGTATGGCAACTAATATTCCTCCTCACAATTTAGGAGAAGTAATAGATGGAACTATTATGCTTATAAATGATCCTGAAACAACAATTTTAGATTTAATGACAGTTATAAAAGGACCAGATTTCCCAACAGGTGGAATTATAATGGGTAAAGCGGGAATAAGAGCTGCTTACGAAACTGGTAGAGGTAAGGTAATTGTAAGAGCTAAATCTGAAATTGAAGAAGAAAATGGAAGACATAAAATAATAGTTACAGAAATTCCTTATATGGTTAACAAGGCTAAATTAATAGAGAATATTGCTGAGTTAGTGAAGGATAAAAAGATTGTTGGAATATCTGATTTAAGAGATGAGTCTGATAGAGATGGTATGAGAATAGTTATAGAATTAAAGAGGGATGCAAATCCTAATGTAATTTTAAATCTATTATATAAACATACAAAGATGCAAGATACTTTTGGTGTAAATATGTTAGCTTTAGTTGATAATGAACCACAAGTTTTAAACATAAAACAAGTATTAAGCTATTATATTACATTCCAAAAAGAAGTTATAACAAGAAGAACAATATTTGAATTAAATAAAGCAGAAGCTAGAGCTCACATTTTAGAGGGCTTAAGAATTGCATTAGATAATATTGATGAAGTTATAAGTATAATTAGAGGGTCAAAGACTAGTGAAATAGCTAAAAATACTCTTATGGAAAGATTTGGACTTTCAGAAAAGCAATCTCAAGCTATATTAGAAATGAGATTAAGAAGACTTACAGGTCTTGAGAGAGATAAAATAGAAGAAGAGTATGCAGAGCTTATGAAGCAAATAGAATACTTAAAATCAATTCTTGCTAGTGAAGAGTTATTACTTGGAGTTATCAAGGATGAATTAACTGAAATAAAAGCTAAATATAACGATGAAAGAAGATCTCAAATTGAAAAAATAGTAAATGAAATTGATATTGAGGATTTAATTCAGGAAGAAGAAGTTGTAATTACATTAACCCATGGTGGTTATGTTAAAAGAATAGCAGCAGATACTTACTCAGCTCAAAAGAGAGGTGGTAAGGGAATTCAAGCTATGACAACAAAGGAAGATGATTTTGTTGAACACGTAATGGTAACATCAACTCACTCAGATATACTATTCTTTACAAATAGAGGAAGAGTATATAAATTAAGAGGATATGAAATTCCAGATGCAGGAAGAACGGCAAAGGGAACTAATATAATTAATTTAATAGCTATAGAGCCGGATGAAAGAATAGAAACAGTTCTCACTGTTACGGATGACAATAAGGAAGGGTTCTTATTTATGGGAACTAAGAAGGGTATTGTTAAAAAGACTCCTCTTGGAGAATTTAAGAATCTGAGAAAAAATGGATTAATAGCAATTAATTTAAGAGATGGTGATGAACTTCTTAAGGTTAAGATTACTAAAGGAGATGCAGATATTATAATAGTTACTCAAAATGGATTAGCTGTTAAGTTTAACGAAACTAATGTTAGACCAATGGGTAGAACTGCATCAGGTGTTAGATCAATTAATCTTGGAGAAGATGATGTTGCTGTATGTATGGATATTGCTGTAGAAGGTGAAGAGCTTCTAGTTATAAGTGAGAATGGATTCGGTAAGAGAACCCCTGTAAGTGAATATAAGAGACAAAACAGAGGTGGTAAGGGATTAATCACTTATAAGATATCAGAAAAGACTGGTAAGTTAGTTGGGGCTACAATATGTAAGGTTGATGATGAATTAATGATGATCAACTCAAGTGGTGTAGCAATAAGAATTAATGTTAAAGATATTTCTGTAACTAGTAGATCAGCTATGGGTGTTACATTAATGAGAACAAAAGAACAACAAACAGTTGTTGCTATTGCTAAAATCTCTGGAAGTGACGAAGATGATATACAAGAAGAGTTATTAATTGATGGTGAAGTAGTTGAAAACCAAGAAATTAATGATGTAGAAGATGTTTTACAACAAACAAACAATGAATTAAATACAGAAGAATAATAATAAAAAGCTACCAATGTAGGTGATATAATACAAAATTATATTGTTGTAAGGGGTAGCTTTTCTGTTATTTAGGTTTAAATTAGTGAATAAAAGATATACTCTTTGCCTGGCGTATCATCATAAGAAAAACTTAGTAATTAATAGATAAATAGAGAAAAACAAAAATAAATTACTTAAATATAATAATATAGTATATTCATTCTATTAATATCATGGTAAGATAAATCTCGTCGCTAAGAGCAACACAGAAAAACAACAAATAAATTTGAAAAAAGAATTTCAAAAAAAGTTGTTGACAAGAGTTGAAAGAAGTGATAAGATAAAAAAGTCGCTAAGAGCGGCAAACAAATTGGTCTTTGAAAATTGAACAGAATATAGATAAACAAAACCAGCAATTCTTTTTATGAGTAAGTTTTTGAGATTAAGATTAAACTTTTTATTGAGAGTTTGATCCTGGCTCAGGACGAACGCTGGCGGCGTGCCTAACACATGCAAGTCGAGCGATGAAGTTTCTTCGGAAACGGATTAGCGGCGGACGGGTGAGTAACACG
>JBOFVP010000374.1:0-1796 GCA_051653165.1 Clostridium sp. | reverse complement strand
TACTGTTTCTCATAATTTAGGTGTTGAACTTGTTAATGTTGTTGTTACTGATACGATAGGTGATTTATTGTCTTATGAATGGAAACCTAGCGGTTTAAATCAAGTAAAGATTGCAATTGTAGAAAAGATTGATGTTAAGGTGACTGTAACAGGATAGAAAGTATACAACCGCACTATATTTGTTTCTATATTTTAGTGTGGTTGTACTCCCCTACCCTATTAAATTAATTTAGCAAATTGTTATTAAAACATAGATTTTAAAATTTGATTATTCTTGTGAATGATTGTTTAACAACATTTTGAAATTTGATTTTGTGTCAGAATTGATTAGTAGTTTCTAACTTTATGTACAAATTCTTGCAATATATTTTCATCATCCAATAAGTCTATCAACATATCCCATCCCATAGTGGTAGGTTTATTAAGAGCTTTCATTAATTGGCGAAATTCTCTTAATCTATTCTCTTCTACTGTGGTAGTAATTTGTTCTCTTTTTTGTTGAAGATAATCCTTGTCTTTTAGTATCACTCCATTGATATTGATTGCCATATCTATCACCTCATAAAGAGTTTAACACAATTATTCGCTAATGGTCAAGCCATTATGGGTAAAATCACAATTTAGACTATAATTAATGCAATAGATTTATTTAAAGCAAATATTACTACAAGCCTTTAATTGCAAGGGCTTTATTCATAATTATATGATAATTATTTACTATTTTGAAATATGTAAAACGAAATATTAAGGAGGAAATTTATGCCTAGAAAAACATCAATAACATTTAAAGTTACAAAAGAGGATATTGCAAATATACGTGAGGAAAATTTAGAACTAATAAAGGATTTTATCAACTATTTGGAGACTACAGACCATTCTCCTAAATCAATAGTTGTATATGAGAGCAATTTATACATATTCTTTACATATTGTTTGCATAATTTAAAAAACAAAGACTTTGTAGATATTAAGAAAAGAGATATAATGAATTTTCAAAACTATTGTATAAAGAATGGTTTATCTTCATCAAGAATTAGAGTTTTAAAATCTAGTCTTTCTAGTTTATCAAACTTTATTGAAAACATATTAGATGAAGAAGAAAAGTGGGAAGATTTTAGAAATGTTGTAAATAAGATACCTGCTCCTACACTAAATAAAGTAAGAGAGAAAACAGTTTTATCAGATGAAGAATTAGAATTTTTGCTAGATGAATTAGTTAAAAAAGGCAAATATCAGATAGCGTGCTTAGTAGCATTTAGTGCTTTTAGTGGTTGCAGAAAATCAGAAATAGTACAATATGATAGAAGTTTCTTTGTTGATGAATCAGTAAGAAATGGATTGTATGTAACGCCTGAAATAAGGACAAAAGGCCGAGGAGTCGCAGGTAAAAAAATGAAAAAATTCTGCATTAAATCTAGGGTTGAAAAATATTTAGAGTTATGGGATAAGAAAAGAGAAGAACTAGGAATAGATTGTGATGCTTTATTTGTAACAAAAAGAAAAGGAGAATGGGATAGAATAGGTAGTTATACTGTTGGTGGTTGGATGAAGTTATGTGGTGAAATACTAAATAAAGACTTGTACCATCACTCACTACGTCATTTCTTCGTTAGTTATCTTAACAGGGAAGGATTGCCTTTAGATGTAATAAAAGATATAGTAGGCCATCAAGATAGTTCAACAACTTCTTTGTATAATGACAACCCTACAGAAGATGGATTTATGAAATATTTTGCCGAGGATGGTATAAAATCAGTTGAGGTAAAAGGATTATCAGATTTATAAAGCGATAAAAA
>JBOFVP010000373.1:0-10715 GCA_051653165.1 Clostridium sp. | reverse complement strand
GGATTTTGGCGTTATATTAAACGCACTCCATACTCTTTACGAATATGGGAGGCTGTCAACAATTTTCTAAGTTAAAAGTTATAAAACTCAACATGCGTTTATAACCTTTTATAACTTATTTGTAACTGTTAGTTACCTCTTCCACCTCTGTATAAAGCTCTTTTCTTAAAATAGAAACATCTCTTGGAGCTGAAACCCCAAGCTTAACACTTCCATCATCAAGCTTAATTACAGTAATTTCTATATCATCACCAATTAAAAGTGATTCACCTTTTTTTCTAGTTATAACTAACATATTATCACTCCTTAAACTAAAGGATGCTTTGTTTTATATTTTTCACAATCTAATATTATTTGTTCCCCATTTAAGTTTTTAATATTTATTATAAATGGACCCTTCATATTAACTGTTATGTTTTCCACCTTTGAGTTTAGGGTTACAGAATTTAAAACCATAACCTCCTCTGGTGAAGTTATATCTAAGCTTTTAATTACATCATCTCCAAGCTTAACCTCATAGTTTTCTTCAACTTGGAAGGGTGATGTTAATATTAGCCCAACCTCATCATCCTCTAATGAATGTAGCAACTTAAACGGCTCATATTCCTTTAAGTCAATTAATGCAAATTCTTTTAACCCTTTAAAACCAGGTATACCCTTCTTAAAGGTTATTTTTTGGTTTTCTTCATAATTTATTTTTCCATGAACCTTTGAAACAAACTCCATTTAGCTCATCCTCTCTATCTAATGAAATCCATTATAGTTTGCGGTAATATCTTTCCGCTTATTTGTAGTGATGCCATGTAAATTGTCATAGCCATTGAGTGCTCCATTGTTTTTTCTGTAAAATCAATGTCCTCTGTTTGAGAAAGTATATCCTTTAAGTTAAAGTTTTCTTCCTCATTTCTTGTTTGAGCTGCTTCCATTCTATTTTGCATTGCCCCAACCTCTGATCTCTTCTTCATTAAGTTACCCATTACAGCATCAATTGTTTCAAGGTTCTCCTTAACTAACTTTTCTTGATCCTCTTGATTTGGAGAATTTAAATTGTTTGTTATTTCATTTAATAAATCCATAACATTTACATTGTTCCCCTTTTCATCTTTAAACTGCAATATTTCTACTGCTGTGAAGTTATAGTCAACAGTAACACCTTGTGACACCTCAACTGGAAGCTTTTCACCTATCATTTGTAACTGACTTTGAATATATTTATCCTCAGAATCTAAAGGAAGTTCAACACCATTTTTATCTATATATACAATAGATTTATTTCCTGTATTTGGATCAACCTTTATATCAACTGGTTTTGATGATGTACTACTTCCTGAAAAAATATACTTCCCATCGAAGCTTGTATTTAATATTTGTCCAACTTCTGCTATCTTTTCATTTATTTCATCATTTATAGCTCTCTTTTCATCACTTCCATAGGCTGCATTTCCTGAAGAAACCATAAGTTCTCTAATTCTTTGAAAAGTATTTGTTATTTGATCTAAGGCAACATCTGTTGTATCTAAATAATTTGTTGTATCTTTTATATTTTCATTATATTGCTTATTTGTTTGTATATCAGCATGTAATTGCATGCTTCTTGCAACCTTAAAGGGATTATCTGAAGGTCTGCTAATTTCCTTACCTGATGTAAGTTGATTGTTTAAAGTTTGCATTCTATTTAAGTTTTTACTAACATCTCTCATGTAGTTGTTAGCTAACATTCTATTTGTAACTCTCATTATTTTTCACTTCCTATCTCTTTAATCCATTTACTATAACATCTAATAATTCATCAATTGTTGAAATTACTTTTGCATTAGCGTTATATGCATGTTGGAACTGAATTAAGTTTGCCATTTCCTCATCTAAACTTACTCCTGATATTGAATCTTTCGTTTTCTCAAGATTTCCCAATAGATTTTCTTGGTTTTCAACCATTCTTTTAGCTTCCTGTGCTTGAACCCCTAACCTATCTATTGTATCCTTAAAATAACCGTCTATTTTCATACCCGAATTACTATTTTCTATTTTCATACCATTATTTGATAAAGTAGTTCCACCCTTTGATAAATCAAACATATCACTTCTTGAATTAATTTTTACACCAAAGTCCTGAACCTTTAACAGTGAATCTCTAAGCTGTGCAATTGCCAATGCTCTTGCTCCATCCCCTTCACCATCTACTGTGTTTTCATCTGTATATGCATAATTGCAATCATTAGTTTTTGTTTTAATCTTCATTGGATCTTGAAGTATTTCTTTATTAATTGATATATTTTTTGCAGATATTTTTTCTTCTGCAAATAATGTTTCATCTAAATTTCTTAGTTGATTGTTTGCCCCATACTGGCTAACCTCTTTATTAACAAAGAAAGGCATATAATCTTTGTCTGGCTGTCCACCTGGATTTATAGAATCTGGCATACCACTATGTAGTGAATTAACAGACCAAGCAACACTCATCGCTATTCTATCTAGTTGATCCATATAACTTTGGATATCTTTTTGAACCGCTATATTTCCTGCTACTGCTCCTCCATTTGGCTTTAATAGCATTAATTCTTTAGCATGTATTATATCTCCGTTTTTTATTGGATATCCATCGGGTTTAACTGCTTGACCTTCTGCATTTGCCCAAATTATTCTTGAATCATTTAACTCATCTACCTGTTCTTTATTTAATCCTGCTACCTTTACTGTTTGCCTATTCTCATCACTTTCCATGTTACCATTTTTATAATATGTTATTACATGTATATTTGGGTCACTTGGATCTTGTTCAATTGATGAAATATATGAAAATCTCATTTCATCGCTTCCATCTTCATTTACAACTCCATCTACCTTCATTCCCATTGAGTTTCCTGGCTTTACAGATACTGCACCAAAAGCTTTATTATCAATTGTAATATTAAATTTATAGCTTAACTCATCTAACAACATATCTCTTTTATCTAAAAGATCATTAGGTGCTTGCCCTGATGATGTTACTGATGTTATCTCTTTATTAAGTTGTGATACTTGATCTAATATACTATTTATATCTTTAACATCTGATCTTAGCATGTCTTGTGCATTAGTCTTTAGCTTTTCTAATTGTGTATAAGTAGCATTTAATGCATCACATAGTGCTGCTGTTTGTTGTGCTACTACTGTCCTTGCATTTGATGAGTTTGGTTGTTTTGATAATTCTTGAAATGAATCAAAGAATTTCCCAAGCAATGTTGATATCCCTGTATCTGATGGCTCATTAAATACTGTTTCTATTTCATATAAATATTTGTTCTTTACATCATATTTACCCATTGTACTAGTTTCATTTCTTACTTGGTAATCTAAGTGACTATCTCTTATTCTTTCAATTGCTTGAACTTGAGCTCCTGTTCCTAATTGACCAACTCCACCTGGTACGCTTTGTGGTCTTGATGTTACAACCTTTGCTCTTTGTCTTGAGTATCCTGGTGTAGCCGCATTATTTATGTTGTGAGAGGTAACATCAATGTTATATTGACTTACTCCAATCCCTCTTTTTGCTACATTAAACGTTGAAAATAATCCTGACATACTTCCTCTCCTTCCTTTTGCTTATCTTTTCATATTTCCATATGAATTATATGTGTTTGCTTCTCTTCTTGGATTTATGTAAGATAAAAGTTTATTATTAAAGCTTATTTCTTGCTTTAATAATAATTCATTTGTATCTTTTTGTAGCCTTATTTCTTCTATTACTTTTTTCATATCTCTAAAGGCTCTATCTAAATTTTCATCACTTGTTTTATTTATTATTTCATTCATAGTTTCTGAACCAGTTACTTTTCTTCTTTGAACTTCTTTTTCTGCTAATATTTTGTTAGCATCTTTTATTTCGTCAACTAAAGCTTCTAGTTCAAAAACTTTTTTATCCATTATTAATTTAAATTGTTTATCTAACAAGCCAAGTATATCTCTCATGGCCTGCTCCTCTTCTTTTATTACTTCTGTTAAATGTTCCATTATCTAAACTCTTCTTCCTTTCATATAATCAACCATTTTTTCAGCGGTTAATTTTGCATCAACTGTATATGTTCCATTATTTATTTGATTTCTTAACTCTTCTATTTTCTTTGAATTATCCACTAGCTTTTCCCCCGTTGCATACCCTCTTAAACTTTTAGCTAGTTGTGATATTTCAATTGAATCCTTTGAATTGATTTCCTTTGTTTTGTTAACAGCATTAACCTTATTGTTTTTATATACGCTGTTAACCATGTGTGTATTTATCCCTTTCACGTTCATTGTTTCCAACCCCATTCTTTTTAATCTTATTATTGTTATCGTACCATTTTATTAAACATTTATATATGTGTTGCTTTTTTAAGTATTTTTAGAACTCTTATTTATCTTAGTATTTATAATTATCTCACAGTATTAATACTATTCTTTCAATTTTAATAAATATTTTAAAATTGAATATACTAATTTATTATAAAATAAAAAACTACTTTAGGGGTTTTCCTAAAGTAGTTTTTTATAATTTATTTTAAGGATCTTATTCTTTCTGCACCTGAAACTATATTTGTTATTCTAACTCCAAAGTTTTCATCAACAACTACAACTTCTCCAAAAGCAATTTTCTTTCCATTAACTAAAACTTCAACTGGCTCTTCAGCAAGCTTTTCTAGCTCTATTAATGAACCTGTACCAAGGTTTAAAATATCCTTTATACTTTTCTTTGTTCTTCCAAGTACAACAGATACCTCTAATGGAACATCTAATATTAAATCAATATTCTTATGTGAAGTATTTATTCTTTCCTTATCTCCTAAGCTATCAAAAGATGCATTATGTACCTCAACTGGTTGTTGTGGTCTTTGTGGCTCCTCATAATATCTTGGTTCTTCAACATATTGATTCTCAATTTGCTTTGGCTTTATTTCCTCTTTAGCTGGAGCTTGTGCAACCTGTGGTTCTTGAACTATTGGCATTTCAGCAACCTGTTCAACTTCCTCAGTTCCCATCATTATCGATATAATTTTCTTAGCAGTTTTAATTGGTAAAACCTGCATTATATTACTATCAACTAAATCTCCAATTGTCATTCTAAAGCTAACTCTAATTATTTCTTCTTCTTCACTTATTGTATCAGACAACTCTTCACTTTTTGTCATCCAAATCTTAGATGATGGAGGTGAAATGTTAACTTCTCTTGCAAACATTGTTGCCATTGATGTTGCAGCTGATCCAATCATTTGATTCATAGCTTCTTGAACAGCACTTATCTCTATTTCTGAAAGTTCATCTGTTTGAACATTCCCATCTCCACCCATCATTAGGTTTGCAATAACTGCTGCATCTGATGTTTTTATTATTAGCATGTTTCTTCCAACAATACCTGATGTATATTCAACATCTAAAACTATATTTGGTGTCTCAAAGTTTTCCTTTATTTCTTTAAGACTTGTAATTGAAACTACTGGTGTAGTAATATTAACCTTTTGATTTATTATTTGGTATAACGCTGTTGAAGCTGATCCCATAGATATGTTTCCAACTTCACCTAGTAAATCTTTTTCCACATCACTTAATTCTACTGTTGGTGTAGTTACGCTCTCTTCACTTTGTGAGCTATCTCCCCCATTTAGTAATGAATCTATTTCTTCTTGTGACAAGAAACCATTACTCATCCTTAATCACATCCTTATCTATTATATCTAAGATTTCAACTCCCATATTCTTACCAACTTTTCCTGGCTTAACATAATAACATTCTTCCTCTTCAACATAAAGTTTAATAGGTTCTGTATAATTGTTGTCCAGCTTTATAATATCCCCAGTATTTAATCTCAAGAAATCATCAACAGTTAATTGAGTACTTCCAAGCTTTGTATGTAAGTTTACTTCAACCTTGTTTAGACCCTCTTCCATTTTCTTTCTTGATTCTTCTAATAACCCATCCTCTTCGTTCTTAAACCAATATTGTACAACTAGCTTATCTAGTATTTTTTCTAAACTTAAATACGGTATGCATATGTTCACAAAACTACTGTATTTACCCATTTCAACTGATAGTGTAATTAATGCTACTGGCTCGTTTGGAGCTAATGTTTGATTTAATGCTGGATTTGTTTCAATACCTTCAACTTCAACATCAACTTCTATAATATCATCCCATGCTAGCTTTAAGTTTGATATTATACCTGAACTCACCTGATACATTATATTTTTATCAATATCAGAAAACTCCTTACTTACGGTTTGCCTCTCTCCTGAACCACCTAATAAAATATCTATTATCTGAAATGAAAATCTAGGATTAATCTCAAATAATATTGTTCCGTTTAATGGCGGCATTTTAAATAGAGTCAAAATTGTTGGATTCTGTATTGAGTGTATGAACTCCTCATAGGTTATCTGCTCTACAGTTTCAATTTTTACCTTAACGTTTTTTCTCACTTGAGCTGTTAAATAGTTTGCCATTATTCTTGCAAAGTTATCATGTATTAGTTCAAGTGTTCTTATATGGTCTTTAGAGAATTTTTGAGGACTTTTAAAGTCATATAACTTTATTTTATGTTTTTCTTCGTCCTTTTGTAATTCATCTGGTTCATATTCCCCTGTAGAAAGGGCAGATAATAAGGCATCTATTTCACCTTGAGAAAGTACTTCTGCCATCATTATCCCTCATTTCATTTTAGTATATATAAGTCTGTGTATTTATATTATCTAAAATCAATTTATAGAGTTTTTTAGAATCTATATACTAATTTATCAATATCTATTATTGTTAATAGTTTATTTCCGTGATTAACAATTCCTTTAACATATTCCTGTCTTGAAGCTTCATCAACACTTTGAACCAATTCTTCATTTATGTCAATTACTTCATCCACTTTATCTACTGTAATACCTATCTCCTCACCATTAACAGTTAGTACTATTATATTTTTATGATTTTCTTTTTCATCTACATTTAAAAGCATATTTAAATCAACTAAAGATATAATACTTCCTCTTAGGTTTATAAGTCCTTTTATGTAACTTGGAGCTTTAGGTACTTTTGTTATTGCCATAATTTCTTTTATAGTCTGAACCCTTCCAGTTTCAACTGCAAAATGTTCATTACCTAACTTAAATACTACCATTTGCATATTTAAGCCCCCCTTATTTTAAAATTATTATCCAATTACTTTTTTAATTGCTTCAATAACTCTGTCAGCTTGGAAAGGCTTAACAATAAAATCTTTTGCACCTGCTCTTATGGCATCCATAACCATTGATTGTTGTCCCATTGCTGAACACATTATTATTTTTGCACTTGGATCGAAAGCTTTTATTTGTTTTACTGCTTCTATTCCATCCATCTCTGGCATTGTAATATCCATTGTTACAACATCTGGTTTTTCTTTCTTATACATTTCTACAGCAAGTAATCCATTACTAGCTTCTCCTACTATTTCAAAACTATTCTTTTCTAGAATATCCTTAATCATCATTCTCATAAATGCCGCATCGTCTACTATTAATACTTTTGCCATTTTTTATTCTCCTCCAAAGTTAAATCACTCCAAGTGATTCCAATATTTTTTCTAACGCTCCTGGTACTGGTATATAGTAAAAATGTGTACCAAGATCTTTTCCCATTCCATCTAGGAATACGGTCTCTATATCTAAAATATATTCATCAAATTGTCCAGCTTCCACAAAGGCTGTGCTTAAAATAGCACTAATCATATCATGGGATAAACCTGGAACTGATGAGTACATGTTTAGTCCTGTAAATTTAGCTATTGAGTTCATATATGATGCTGATATTATATTCCCTATCTCACATAATACAGATGTTCCAATTTCATTAAATGGATTTCCATCCATACCTGTTAATATTTTAATGAAATCTTTTGCAGATCTTTCATTAAACATTAAAAGAATGTTACCAGGTGCATCCCCTAAAACTCTAACTATTATTGCTATTGCAATATTTTCATTTGATAAATTATACAGTTCCTCAAGTTTTATTATGTTTACTGATGGCACTGTCATATCTATCTTTTTATTTAACATACTAGCAAGTGCAGTTGCTGCATTTCCTGCTCCTATATTAGAAACCTCTTTTAATGCATCTAATTGCATTGAATTAAAACTTGACATTATAACACCTCATCCTTAAAGCTTTATTACTTAAAGTAATGCTGCTACATCAAGTATTAAGGTCACAAGTCCATTACCTAAAATTGTAGCACCAATATATTCATCTAAGTTCGCTAATGTTTTTCCTAACGGTTTAATCACAATTTCTTGTTGCCCTACTAATGAATCTACTAGTAAACCTACAGTTTTATCTCCAATGTTAACAATTAGAACAAATTTATTTTCCTCTGTTCCCCCTTCAATTCCAAGCCTTTCATTAACTCTAATTAAAGGAATAACATTCCCACGATTTATTATTACTTCATTTCCATTTGTTCTTTTTATTTTTTCTTCATCGTAATCTATTACTCTATCAATAAATCCTAATGATATTGCTAGGGTTTCTTCTCCTACATTAACTAGTAATGCTTGTATTATTTGAAGTGTTAGTGGTAGTTTAATTATAAATTCAGAACCAACACCTTCTTCACTTGTAACATCAACACTTCCTCCAAGAGATGTAATTTTTGTCTTTACGACATCCATTCCAACGCCTCTTCCTGAAATGTCAGTTACAACTTCATTTGTACTAAATCCTTGAGCAAAAATCAAGTTTTTTATTTCATTATCTTTCATGCCCTCAGTATTAATACCAACTTTTTTTGCTTTAGCTCTTACCTTTTCAACGTTTATTCCAGCTCCATCATCAATTACTTTAATTAAAGCCTTTGTTCCTTCTTGATAGGCAATTAACTTAACTGTACCAACTGGATCTTTTCCATTTTTTATTCTTTCCTCTCTGCTTTCGATTCCATGATCTGCAGCATTTCTTAAAAGGTGAATTAATGGTTCTCCAATTTCATCTATTACAGTTCTATCTAACTCTGTTTCTGCACCTTCAATTATGAAGTTAATTTCTTTATTTAATTCCACAGATACATCTCTTATCATTCTTGGGAATCTATTAAAAACAACTTCTAAAGGTAACATTCTTATTTTCATTACTAAGTCTTGTAAATCTGTTGTTGTTCTTCCTACTTGTTCTAATGTCTCTGTTAATTCTTGACACTTTTGTTCTAAGCTTATTTGCTCTAACCTTGTTCTGTAGATTACAAGCTCAGAAACCATATTCATTAGCTTATCTATTCTATCTAAATCAACCCTAACTGATTGATGTGCTTTTTTAGCAACCTCTTTCTTTGGTGATTTAACACTTGATAACACTTCATTGTTTTTTTCTGCTTTTTCTTCAACAGTTTTATGGTCTATTATAGCGTCAATTTTAGGCTCATCAACCTTTTTTTCTACAATCTCTTTTACATCAATTATACTTCTTATTTCTACTTCTTTAACTTCAGATATTCCATTTACCAATGATAATATATCATTTTGTGATGATTCTGTTATAAGTAGAAAATACAAGTCAAAATCGAAGTCTTCATTTTCAATATCCTCTGTTGATGGATATGACTTTACAACTTCTCCTTTTTCTTCTAGCTCTTTAACTATTAAAAATGCTCTTGCTGATTTTAATAAAGTATTTTCACTTATTGTTATTTTTATTTTTAATGCATTATAGTGTCTTAATTGAGCCGCTTTTATTAACGATATATCATATTCATTAAGTTGTAGGTAATCTCCTTCATCATCCTGAATTATTGACACTTCTTCTTCTTGTTCTTGATTTTTACCTAGTATTTCTAATGCACTTATTATTGATGTTACATCTTCTTGCTCTTCTCTTCCCTCTTCAATGTTATTTACCATTTTTTCTAATGTATCTAAACAATCAAATAACACTGTTACAACTTGTTGAGTTACTTTTAACTCACCTTCTCTAAACTTAGCTAAAACATCTTCCATCTTGTGGGTTAACTCTGCCATTGATGTAAATCCCATTGTTGCAGCCATCCCCTTAATTGTGTGAGCCACTCTAAATATCTGATTTACTTTATCTATTCCTTCTGGATTTTGTTCTAAGTCCAATAAAGATTGATTTAATGTTTGAAGGTTCTCAAATGATTCTTCAAGAAACATTGATAAATACTGTGATGTATCCATTTTGCTCCCCCTTATACTTTTCTATAAATAAATGTTGATAACTTTTCAAAACCGAATTCCTTATAATTATATATACTTTCAGTAGCACCTACAAATAGTATTCCTCCTGGCTTTAAAGCATCTTTGAATTTTTTGTATATTTCATTTTTAACTTCGTTTTTAAAGTAAATCACTACATTTCTGCAAATTATTACATCGAAGTCACTTTCATATCTATCTAAAATTAAATCATGTTTTCTAAATGTAATCTTTGATTTAATTTCATCGCTTAAACTATAGTATTTACCATCATAGCTGAAGTATTTTTTCAGATCTTCTGAAGGCATATTTTTCATTTCATTGTCTGTGTACTTACCAGCCTTAGCTTGACTTAATATTGTATTATCTATATCTGTAGCAATTATATTATGTCTTACTGATGGTGTTATTTTATTTAAAATCATCGCTACTGTATATGGTTCACACCCTGTTGAACACGCTGCACTCCATATCTTTAATCTCTTTCCTGGCTGAATTAAATTTTCTTTAATTTGAATCTCAAGCTGCTTAAA
>JBOFVP010000372.1:0-1471 GCA_051653165.1 Clostridium sp. | reverse complement strand
GTAATTGTATTATAAAAACATATTCTTATGATAAGGAAGATCTAGGAAATCCAGAGGATAATTTAGTATGTCCATTTAGTGAATTAGGATTATTAAAGGTTCTTAAGGTAAAGGGTAAGGATGATGTAATTATTAAATCAATACCTACCAAGAAAAGTATACATGAACTAGCGATTTTATATGTTATAGTAGATAGATTAAATGGAGCAAACGCAACAACTATAGAAAAGTTAGTAGAAGAGGAATGTAATATAGGAAAAATATTTAATTTAGATAAAAATAGAATTAATGACTATATAAACTCTTTAGAAGATAAAGGATATCTTAAAATTAACAGAACAGCAGGATTAAACACAATTTATATAGAAGATATTACAAAAGAAGAAATAATAAAGAAGTATTTCGTATTAGAATAGGAGCACTTTAGAATGAAGAAATATACAGAGTTTATAAAAGGTAACGAAGGGTTCCAATACTCAGTTAACTTACAATATGACTTAAATGAATCAAAAAAAATAGAAGGATATATTCCTACAAAAAAGTCAGTTGAACTATTATATGAGTATTTATTAAGAACTAAGGTTAAAAATAGTGACAAATCTACTGTATTAATTGGACCATATGGAAAAGGTAAGTCACATTTATTATTAGTACTATTAAATATTTTAAATTGTAAGAATGAAGAAGCTATAAATGGATTAGTAGAAAAAATCGAAAAAATAAATAAGCCATGTGCTGACTTAATAAAGGATATAAAAATTAAGGATAGGTATCTACCTATAGTAGTAAATTTAAATTCTATGGATTTAAATGAATCATTCTTAATTACCATAAAAAAAGCTTTAAAAGAAATCGGAGCAGAGGATGTCTTACCAAAGACATATTATGAAGCTGCTATTGATGTTATTAAAGGGTGGAAGGGTTATGGAAATACCTATGAATTATTTAAGGAGTTAGTAAAAGAGCAATGTAACGTAAGTGATGAAATTTTTATATCACAATTAAAATCATATAACAATTCAAGCTTTAATATTTTTAAAGGAATATTTACTAAAATAACATCAGGTGTAGAATTTAACCCATTAATAAATACTGATGTTGTAAAGCTATATGAAGAGGTTAATCATATCTTAAATGAAAAGTATGGCTATAAAGGTATGATAATAGTTTTTGATGAGTTTAGTAAATTTATTGAAGCTAGTGCTTCACATAATACTTCAAGGGATTTGAAAATACTTCAAGATTTTGCTGAACTAGCAAATAGAAGTGATAACCCTCAAATGCATTTAATATGTGTAACCCATAAAACTGTAAATGAATATATTTCTAAGATACCCCAGGATAAAGTTGATGCATGGAGAGCTATAGAGGGAAGATTTACGGAAGTTTATTTTAATAGTTCATCTCAACAGAATTATGAATTAATATCAAATGCAATTATTAAAGAAAATAATATATTTGATGAATATTG
>JBOFVP010000371.1:0-2241 GCA_051653165.1 Clostridium sp. | reverse complement strand
ATCCCCATAAACATGAACTGATGCTTTAACTGGAAGCAGTGTTCCCTCATACTCTCTTCCATCTAAAGTATGAATAGTTACATTTTCGCCCTCAACCGATCCCCAAGCATATCCACCAATATTTAATAGTTCTAATCGACCATTCTTTTTTACTTTTTTTACTATCGCTCCAAGGGTATCCACATGAGCTGATAATAACCTTGTGTAAGATGTATCTTCCCCTTCAAGCTTTACAATCAAACAACCTTTTCTACTATATTTATAACCAAATCCTAAAAAATCTAACTCCTTAGCTATTCTATCCATCACTTTTTCTGTATATCCAGCTGGACTTGGGATATTCAAAATCTCTTTTGTAAATTCTAATGTATAATTTAAATCTAACTTCATAGTCTCCTCCCACTATTTAAATTGTTAATTATCATACTCTTCTCAAACATATTTGTCAAGCCTTATACTATTCTTTAATTTCTATCAGTGAATAATCATGGATTGTATTTGGCATAGCTTTAAAGTTAATAATTTTTTTATTTAATCCCATATTCTCATTTTTGTAATATAGTGGTATCAGTGGATTTTCCTCTGCTAAAATCTCTTGAGCTTTTGAATATGCTTCTAATCTTTTTGAAGGCTCTGTAGATTTTCTTCCTAATTCTACTAACTCATCATACTCATGATTTTCAAAATTCGCCCTATTTCCTGCTCCTCCTTTGTAACTACTATGAAGTAGTGGGAATAAAACTATATCTGCATCTGAAGTTCCAGCAACCCATCCACCAATAAAGATATCATAATCACCTTGAGCTGTCATTTGTAAATAAGTTCCCCACTCAACTGTTTCTATATCTGCATTTATCCCAATCTCTTTCAAGTTAGCCTGAACTATCTGAGCTGCTTGAAGTCTTACAGGATTATCATTTGACATTATTTTTATTGTTCTATTTTTAATTCCTGATTTTTCTAAATACTCCTTAGCTTTTTCTGGATTATAATCTATCTTTCCAAGAGATTGATCACTTCCAAACACAGTCGGATTTACAATCGTATTTGCCACGCTAGCTTTACCCAAATATACTGCATCTACAATACTTTGTTTATCTATTGCATGGTGCAAAGCTTTTCTAAAATCTTTATTATTAAATGGTTCTCTATTCATATTTAAAGTTAGGTATTCTGTTGCTGTAGTTGGGAATGAAACTGCATATAACTCGTTATTGCTCTCTACTGTTTGAACATCTATCGGAGCTACAGTTGTTATATCTATTTCTCCTGTTTCTAAAGCAGCTAATCTACTTGTATTTTCTGGAATAGCTCTAAATATAAGCTCATCTATCTTAGCTTTTTCTCCAAAATATTCGTTATTTATAGCTAACTCAATTTTTTCTCCATCTCCCCAATTTATATATTTAAATGCTCCAGTTCCCATAGCATCTGTTCCTATATTATTACCTTTTTCAAGAGTGTATTTTTCATTTAAAATAGCTGTTAAAGGATATGAAAGGGTAAATAGTAACGGCGCTGAAGGTTCTTTCAACTTAACTATTACTCCATACTCTCCATCTTCTTCAACAGATTGAACTACATCTAGCATAACTTTTGTAGCTGGTTTTTCTATCATTCTCTTTATACTAAAAACCACATCACTGGCTTTTAATTCCTCTCCATTATGAAATTTAACTCCTTTTTTTAATTTTATTACTAACTCAGTTGGGCTTACATATTGAAATGATTCTGCTAACTCTGGAACCACATTTCCATTTGAATCTATTTTAAAAAGTGTGTTATATATTTGTTTTACGATAGATAATGATGGGATTTCATTGTACATTGTAGGATCTAAACTTTTTGGTTTTGACCCTAGCGAAACTATTACTTTTTTTGATTTATTAGTTTTTGATACCGAACTATCTTTTGCTCCACATCCTGTTACTGCAATTCCTGCTAATAATAATCCTAAAAAATATTTTTTATTCTTCACTTTTAAAACCTCCCGTAGTAAGTAATTTTTACAATATTACCCTACAAATAAGACTTTTGTCAAATTTTTAAAAAAATTTTTTTTATTTTTATAAATAAAAAAAATAAACGATACAATATTATCGTTTCAGGTTGTAGACAAATGGCTATCGAATAATAATATTTGATAGCCATTTTTTTTATTTTTATAAATTTTGAGTTATTTTTGTAGAAATTTGTGTTGAGGAAGTCTTTTCCAAACTTCCACATTGCTAATTTTTTTAA
>JBOFVP010000370.1:0-1760 GCA_051653165.1 Clostridium sp. | reverse complement strand
CCTCTATCTTTTTATACTCTTTAGATATAGAGAGTGTGTTTTTCAACGACTCATATGCTTCCTTAAATTTTTCACTTTCTGGATTATCATAACCAAAATTTGCTTTGCAATATGATGTTATTGCTCTAACAATTAGCTTATCTGTATCTACCACTTTAACTGGATCAATGCCTGCTAGAATTAAATCCATTTTACAAGCTTCAATTAGATCCTCAATCTCTACATCAAAATCACCTGAAACTCTCATAGATTCTTTCATCTTATCAAGTAACATTTTATCCACTCCCTTATATTAAAAGGGAAGGATTACCTTCCCTAATCTTATTTCTTCTTTAAAACTACCAATGAGTTAACATCTATAGTCTTACCATCTGCTAACATTACTGATTTAGTAATTTGATCCTCTGTTTCATTATCTTCATACTTTTTAATTCCCATATTGAAGTTTGTATTTAATACATAGTCTTTGAAATTGAATATGAAAGCAAATACCTTTCCAACTGCAAGTGTTGTTTCAAAACTGTCTAAGTAATCACAAATAATTACTGTTCTACCTAGTATCGTTCTTTCAGGTTTCCCACCTATTCCATAATTTACTCTAGCAATAGGTTGTCCAGCTGAATCCTTAATTGACATATACTTCATGAAGGTTTTTTTTGTCATACAGTATGTTGCTGAACTTTCATAAGCTGATGGTAAAGCACCCTCTGCATCTGTTAAAGTATCATAAGTTAATGTTGTAACATCTAATGTTTGTCCTGTAGGTGCCGTCTCTGCTAATATACCCTTTGGCATTCCAGTTCCTGTTCCTGATATTATAGCTTGCTCAATAGCTTTAACCATAGCTTCTGTTACATTGTTTATTAATGTAGCTTCGAATACTGCTAATGATGTAACATCTGTTTCAAGAGAAACTGAAACCGCACATCTTAACTTGTAGTAAGCAAATGTTATTTGCCCTGTAGTTTTCTTTTGCTTATCTGATGTTCCACCTTCTACTACCCATGTTGCAACTGGCTTAACTGATGATGTTGGAATTGCAACTCCACCCTTATATGCGGTTCTTGTGACAAGAGCTAATATATTACCTGTATTCTCTAACTTCTCAACTATCTTCTCCATTACTGTAGTTGGAATTACACTTCCAATGTCAGTAGTCTTTGTGTTTGCATTTGCATTTTTAAATTTATCTGGTAATACTTCATCCTTAATAATGTGATTCATAAATGCTTTTCTATATTCCATAGTTGCATATATATCATCACTTATATCTGCATTTCCAAATGTATCAACTACTGTTCCTGACACCGTTCCAATAACACCAACATTGTTAACAACATTTGGTGTTCCATTCAATGCTTCTAAATTAGTTTGTGCTTTTGCCTCTCTCTCATAATCATTATCAAGCTGCTTGATTTCTTCCATTGCATTCTCTGCATCATCAATCTTAACCTCATTAATAAAATTTTGAGCCTTTTCCATTAAATCTTTTCTTCTAGCTTCATAAACTTCTTTTTTCATCTTATTTACCTCCAAGTTTTAATAAATTTAATTTTGCTTGTGTTTGCTTAATTGTTACTTTATTGCTTATTTTCTCTTTGATGTGATCTGGTAAACCCTCAATATCATCAAACATACTAGCAACATACTTAATGTCTTTTTTACTGTCAGCTATTTCAATGTTGAAATATTTTTTTGTATCAGAAGCTGTTAAATAACTTTCCTTGTTGACAAGAGTTTCAACCTCTTCCCTAGTTGCT
>JBOFVP010000369.1:0-1698 GCA_051653165.1 Clostridium sp. | reverse complement strand
ATCTTATTATTTATTCTGAATAGATATTATTTATATTACTCAATTATTTATTCTTGTTAGTTGTTATTTATCTTTTCTTCAACTTATTCTATATTTATTTATTTATTATTAATGAAATAGACTTTAGGTCTATTTCAATTATTACTTTCCTTTAGGTTCTTGTTCCCCCCTATCCCCCCGTTCCTCTTTCCGAGTCCCGAGTTCAGAGTTCCTATTTCCTATTTCCAAGTTCCATTATTTATATGTTTCATCTTTCCAATTCTTTTTATTTTTTAGTGATTTTCTACTACATATTATATGTTCTGAATTCCATTAACTTTTAAGTGGAATTATTGAGGCTAGGATTTCCTTGCCTTTCAGCTTACTGTAGCTTTCAATCCTAGTTATATTGACTTTCATAAATATTTCAGTGCATGAAAAAAAGACTAATGCTCCATTACTGAAACATTAATCTCTTCAACTTATTTGACTACATTATTAAAATTATGCTTTCAATTCACTTTAACCTTCTATTGATTTTAATTGGTTTTATAATCCTATAAATTTATGCAGTTAATTGAATTATAATTTTGCATCCTAGGTTATTCAATCTCCAATTCTAGTGAACCATTTACTTCTATTGTAGTATTAACTTCTATCTCTACATCATCTTCAAATTCAACTACAATACCCTCACCTAAATCTTCAATTCTACACACAATAATATCACTATCATCTATTTCTTTTACTGTTGCTATCGCAGTAATATTGGAAGAATTGTTAATAGATTGATTATATCCTTTTCTATTTTCATCTGTAACTTTAAATTTTGTTACTAAACCTATTTTTAGAATACCATTTACAGTATCACCTTTTTTTCTCTTAATTGGAACATTAGTATTCTCAAGATATTCATCATATTCTATAAAATGAACATATACTCCTTCTAGAGAACTATCTATTTTAATCTTAGCCCATCTTTCATAGCCATCTCCATATATTTCTTCAATCTCATAACTTTTCATTATTAAAACTCCTTATTCTAATTTGTTGAATGATTTTATGTCACTAGGCATCATTGATTGGATTTTTCCATCTTTAAAGATTACTACAACACCTTTTTTAGGCTTTGTTGCTCCCTCTAAGTAGTATATCTGTTTTCCATTAGGTTCTCTCAATATACCATTATTTTTAACTTTTAATACCTGCTCAGTAAAATTATTGAATCCATCTACAGTATTCTCAAATTTTGATGCATCAACGCCTAATCTTTCTGCTAATGAAGGTATACGTTCTGGGTACTTTTCCCAATAGTCAGCAAAATGTTTTACTCCTTGATTTGTTCCATCTTGTAATGTTCCCCATAATTTAGCTGATGATGACTCTAACATTTGCTCTCTTATAGGTTTAGCCGCCCCCTGGTATGATAAGCTCTTTCTTTTTTTACTAATATTATTAACTACATCATCAACAATACCCATTCCAGATCCCAAAGTGACACTTTTTCCTGTAAAAGTCTCTTTAATTCCTAAATGAATACTATTTAACTCTCTACCTAATTTATTCTTTATACCTGATACCCTACTTATCTTTGTGGTATCAGTAAGCTTCAATCCCTTTGTTGCTACACTTTTACTTCCAAAGCTCTTTAATCCACCTATTCCTAATCCAGTTATTATATCACTTGAAAAAGAGCCTGCATTTGAAAAATCTTCTTCT
>JBOFVP010000368.1:0-6753 GCA_051653165.1 Clostridium sp. | reverse complement strand
GCAGGGCTAGATCCATCTACATATCAATCCGGTAAATTCTCTGCTTCACATACACCAATGGTTAAACGTGGCTCAAAATATCTTCGCTGGGCTATATTAATGGCATCTAGAACCGTCTCTATGAGAGATTTAACCTTTTAGGAATATCTCTCTAAGAAGCAATCCCAGGGTAAACATTATTATATAGCTATGAGCCATGTTGCCAAAAAACTATTACGAGTTATTTTTTATCTTTTAAAAACAAATACCGCATTTGTTTCACAAATGTAACCTAATTTTTTAAAATAGCAACTCTGTTGCTTTATTTGTCATGCACTTTTTTCATTAAATAATATTAAAAGAAACTAACTTAAAAAGACTTGACTTCATATAGTTAGTCTCTTAAATATAGTGTATATCAGATTAATTCATTTTACAATAATAGTAGTTTAAAGGGATATTTATTTAAATAAGCTCTAACACTTCATCTAATAATAACGAATTTAGGTAGAAATAATTTTTTATAAATTAAAAATGATAGAAGTATATAATACATATGGCTAATAGAAAATTTACTATTTACATATTATTTGTTAAAATTCTAATAAAAGTAAAAATAAATGAATATTTTTAAAAATTAATATCGTTATATAAAGTGAATGGGTAAGTGGCTAGAAAGGAGAATTTTATGGGAGATTATATAAAGAATCTTAAAAATAATAAAAAAAATAGTATGTATGAAATTATTGATATCTATGATCCATTAATTAGAGCAATAGCATGCAAGATACTAGGACAAACCTCTAATGTAGATGAATGTGTAAATGATGTTTATTTATCAATATGGATAAATAGGGATAAATTTTATGGAGATGAGTCGAATTTTAAAAAGTGGTGCGGGACAATTGCAAAGTATAAAGCGATAGATTATTACAGAAAAAATAAAAGATCGAAGGAAGAGCCATTATCAAACCATGAAAATTTAAAAACATTATTACTAGAGGATGAAATTTTGGAGAAAGAACTAATAATAGATTTAAAAAAAGCATTAGGTAAGCTTGGAAATACGGATGAAAAAATATTTGAATTGAAGTATGTGTTAGGTTATAAAGGAGAAGAAATTGCTAATGAGTTACAAATGAGCAAAGAAGCAATTAACTCTAGGATTTTTAGAGGTAAAAAACGATTAAGAGTAATATTAGAAAATTTGTTATAGGAGAGAGTTTATGGAGGATATAAAATTATTATTAGATAAAGTTGATATTTTGGAATTAGAAAATTTAGAAACGATTCAGTCTACTGACCTTGAAAAAAATAGAGCAAAGGTTTTTGTTAGAAAATCATTTAATAATAGTAATTTCTTAAAGAAAGGTATATTAGTTGCATCATTAATTACAATAATTTTAACAACAATTATTGTGAAAAATCCTACAATGGCTAATGGCATACCGATAATTGGAGGTCCGATTAGTAGGATGTTAATAAATAATAATAGAGTATATCTGGATTATTTAGATTATAAAAATAAAAAGGTATCTATTGATGGGATAGATTTAACTTTAGAAAGTGTATTGGTAGCAAGTGATGATTTATACATGAATTTTATAGTTAAAAATAATAATAGAGAAATCACAATGGAGGATTATAAGGATATTTTAACAATAGGAATGTTTACAGAGATTAATGGTAAGAAAGGGGAGGGAGATTCCTTATCACATTCATTTCAATTTATAGATAAAAATACTATAGCAGTTAGTAATAAATTAAAGCTAAAATCTCCATTAGAGGGGAATGTAAGATTTAGAATACCGATTGAAGGAATTATGGAATCAAAAGGGGATTACTCTTTAGAGTTTACTTATAATGTGGGTGAGAATAAAATTACTAAAAAGGAATGTGAACCAAATATAATATATGGAAATGATTTTAAAACAAATATAAAGAAAATTCAAGCTACACCTTTTGATGTTGAAATAATATATGAAACAAGTAATTATCCAAGTTCTATGAGTCCAAGGATATTAGTTTTTGACGATAATGGGAGAATATTAGTTGATAATGGAATGGAAGGGATAGATGGAACAAATTTTAAATTGAGTTATAAAGCAAAAGGGGAAACAAATGGTTTAACTTTGGTACCAATTGTTTTATCGGAAGAACAGGAAAAGATGATTATTAATGGTGAGCATAAGGAGAAGAATGTTTACAAGACTATAGAAATTGATATTAATGAAAAGAAGGGTGAACGAATATATTTAAATGAGAGTAAGGATAGATACATTGAGATATTTGATTATTATATGGAAGGAGATGTTTTAGTTATAAAATATGCTCCGTATATATTTGGTATGAATGCTTCAGGTTTTTTTAATGGTGATGACATATCTATCGTAAATGTTAAAAATGATGGTGAATCAGTAGATGTGGATAAATATAAGGATTTAAATTATAATTATGAATTTGCAGTGGGAAAGGTAGATGGAAATAAGGCAATTATAAATGTATATTATGGAAGTGAATTATATACATTAGATAATGCTATTAAAATAGAATTTTAAATAATAGGGGTAGGGTTTATTCTATCCCTATTATTATGGGTAAATGCAACGTGAAAAATATAAATAAGCCTTGAATTATATCAGTATAAAAGTAGCTGATATAACTCTTACAACCTTAGATTTATCATTAATCCAGTTTTCTAGATAGGGTGATAGTATTATAGGATCATCATATTTTTTCATATATACACGAATTTCTTAGTGATAAATTTTAATATAGATAAGTTTCTATGAAATGTATTAAGAATATGAATAAAGAATGACTAGTGGTTTATATTAGAGTATAATAAATCAGAGGTGTATAAAGATGAATGAGTTTAAGATAAATTGTTCAAAGTGTAGTGGATTATGTTGTACAGCATTATTTTTTGCAAAAATGGATGGGTTTCCAGAAAATAAGCCCTCAGGAAAACCATGTTCCAAATTAGAGAAGAATTATAAATGTAGAATACATAAAGACCTGAAAAAACAAAAATTAAAGGGATGTATAGGGTATGATTGTTTTGGTGCAGGAGAATATGTAACAAGCACTTTATATAAAGGTAAAACTTGGAGTGATGATAAAGATATTTCAGGAGAAATATTTGATGTATTCATTAATGTATTTCAATTATTTCAAATAAGATATTATTTAGAAGTTGCAAAACTAGAAGGACTTTCTAAAAGTATGAATGATAGAATAGAAAAGTTAATTGAAGATAATAAAGATAAATGCAAAAATTCACCTAAAAATATTTTAACAATAGATATTGAGGAGCATAGAAACAAAGCTAATAAAGTATTAAGGGATATTATAGAGTATTTATGCAATAAAAAGAGTAATGTTAATGATTATATTGGTAAAAATATTAAGAGTAGGGATATGAGCAATGTAGACTTAAGTATGAAGTTGTTAATAGCCACAAATTTTCAAGGATGCAAATTTCATAAAACTAGCTTCTTAGGAGCAGATACAAGGGATACAAATTTTTCGGACTGTGATTTAAGAGGAGTAATATTTTTAACACAAGGTCAAGTCAATTCATCTAAAGGTAATAGTAATACAAAATTGCCTAAATATTTAACCAAACCAATCACATGGCAATAATAAGAGGTAGTATATAGACGTTATTAAGAAAGTTTCGACGAATTAGGTATGAATAGTGTTAAAAGTAGGCTATAATAAGACAGAATATAATCACAGAGCTTTCAAGAAAATATGAAGGCTTCTAAAATTAAAGAATAAAATTGATAGGAGAAACTACTCGTCAAAATAATTAAAAGCTATGGTTACTTAAGTAAAGAGTTGTAACTAAAACTTATTAATATGTGGATATTTTTGACCATATTTTGAGTAGAAAATTATATGATATTTAAAGATTTAAACATTATAAAGCCAATTCTAAAAGCAGTAGATGAGGCAGGTTATGAAAAACCAACAGAGATTCAAGAAAAGTCAATTCCAGTAGTATTAGAAGGGAAGGATATTTTAGGGTGTGCTCAAACTGGTACAGGAAAAACAGCAGCCTTTGCAATTCCAATACTACAAAATATTTCAAAGGAAAAAGTAAAGGAAGAAAAGAGAACGATAAAAGCTTTAGTACTTGCACCAACAAGAGAACTTGCAATACAAATAGAGGAGAACTTCTCAACATATTCAAAATATTTAGATGTAAAAGATACTGTTATTTTTGGAGGAGTAAACCAAACATCACAGGTTAGAAAACTAAAAAGTGGAGTAGATATTTTAGTAGCAACTCCAGGGAGGCTTTTAGACCTTTCAAATCAAAAACACATTGATCTTAAAAATATAAAGTATTTTGTATTAGATGAAGCAGATAGAATGTTAGATATGGGTATGATACATGATGTTAAGAATATAATATCAAGATTACCTAAAGAAAGGCAGAATCTTTTATTTTCAGCTACAATGCCTAAGGAAGTAATGAAGCTTGTAAATTCTATATTAAAAAATCCAGTTAAGGTAGAGGTTCAGCCTGTATCATCAACTGTAGACAGAATTAAACAGGGAGCATATAATGTTCCTAAAAAGGAAAAAACATCACTTCTTATACATTTAATTAAAGAAGAAGATATAAAATCGGTTATAGTTTTTTCAAGAACTAAGCATGGTGCAAATAAGATTGCAAAGAATCTTGAAAAAGCTGGTATTGAAGCAGCTGCAATTCATGGAAATAAATCTCAAAATCAAAGACAGTTAGCTTTAAGTAATTTTAAAGAAGGAAAAATTAAGGCTTTAGTAGCAACAGATATTGCAGCTAGAGGAATTGATGTTGATGAGTTATCACATGTTATTAATTTTGATCTTCCAGATGTTGCTGAAACTTATGTACATAGAATAGGGCGTACAGGAAGGGCTGGAGCAACAGGTATTGCAATAACTTTCTGTGATGAGGAAGATAAAGCTATGTTTAGAAGTGTTGAGAAGCTTATAGGGAAGTCTATTCCTATTTTAGGCAACAAGGAATATGAGGTTATAGAAGTAGTAGAAAAGCAAGAGAGTAAACCTACTAACAGGGTTTTTAATAAAAATAAAAATAATGAAAAGTCTAGAAATAATAAGGGGTTTAGGGGTAGAAGAAAACCTAAAAAGCAAGTGTAGAATATATTTATTAAGTTATGAGGTAGTGGAAATGATAAAGCCAATTATAAAAGATGTAATGTTTTTAGCACAAAAATCGGAAGATGCAAAAGAAAGTGATAAAGAAGTAATAATTGATTTAATTGATACATTAAAATCAAACTTAGAAAATTGTGTTGGGTTAGCTGCTAATATGATTGGAGTTAAAAAACGTATATTAGTATTTTTAGTAGGAGAGTTTATTATACCTATGGTGAATCCAGTTATATTAAGCAAGGAAAAACCTTATGAAACAGAGGAAAGTTGTTTGTCACTAATTGGATTTAGAAAAACAATGAGATATGAAAAAATAGAGGTTGAGTACTTAGATAAGGACTTTAAAAAACAAAAGCAAGTATTTACAGGTTTTCCAGCACAAATAATTCAACATGAGATGGATCATTTTGAAGGAATAATAATTTAGTGAAAAATCTAAGGAGGTTGTATCTCCTTAGATTTTTAATTATAGCTAAATAATGTATTAATTAAATTATAGGAGAATGATCATGAGAGGATTTAGAGTTTACAAAAGTGACATAGGATTAATAAAAATAGGTTATGAAAATGATGTAATTGTACTAATAGAGATGCTTGATGGGGAGTGTTATGACTATGGCTTAGAAACTCCTATATCAAAAGATTCATATAAGGAGTTAAGTGAGTATTTCAAGGGAGAGAGAAAAGAGTTTACTTTCCCTTATAAAATTAGTGGAACAGAGTTTCAAATGAAGGTGTGGAATGCATTATGTAAAATTCCTTATGGGGAAACGAGAAGTTATAAAGACGTGGCTAAAGAAGTAGGAAATGAAAAGGCGAGTAGAGCTGTTGGTATGGCAAACAATAAAAATCCTATTGCTATTGTTGTTCCATGTCATAGAGTTGTTGGTTCTAATGGGAAAATGGTTGGATATGCATTTGGTTTAAATAAAAAACAAATACTATTAGATATGGAAAATAAAAATTCCTTATAACATAATCATTTAAAAATATGAAAAAGTCCATTCTATTATAATAAAGAATGGAGCTTTTTTATTATCTAGCATATTATATCTTAGTTTAAGGCATTAATATCTAAATCTAATATATTTGCAAATAATGAAATAGTATTTGAGTTTGGAATAACATTATTTTTAAGGTCTAATAACTTACCAAGCCCATAACTCATAAATATACTTACTTTAGGGAATCCTTCATCCATTAAATCAACAATAATATCAGTATCCTGTAAAGAAATAGTGGAGTCTTTTAATTTATAATAAAGCCTTTCTTTATAATTATATCTAAGTATATGTAAGGTATCACTTGTGGTTATGGCTTTAGGATAATTTCTTATATCATACTTTGATGTAGCTTGAGGAATATTATTAATAACAAAATAATTAACATTTCTTTTATAGTTGACTTTATCCTTATAGTCGCTAAGTCTTTCAAGATTTAAATTTAAATCTACAGAGAACTCCTCTTTTATTAAATCATTAAAGGCTAATAATATATATTTTAATTCATTTGATTCGTTAAGTTCATTCACAAGGATTTCATTACAATAATTATATACATCTTCAAAGTCTGTGAAAGGGAGAGCATACTTTATACCAT
>JBOFVP010000367.1:0-2118 GCA_051653165.1 Clostridium sp. | reverse complement strand
AACTAGAACAGCGTAATAAAATAGATATTCTTTATTATACATATTGTTCCTTTCTATCTATAAAAAAGGAACCCCATAAGAGATTCCTCCCTTATGGGTATGATAATACTTTATCGTATTTAATAATAAATATACTACTTAAAAATCTATTTATCTATAGATACTTATTGTTATCTATTCTTCACCTTCATATCTAATTAAATGACCATTAAAGTCATCAGCTGTAAGAATTATTTCAGAGTTTCTATACATCTCCTCAATTATTGCTTCTGCTGCTCCTTCATCTTCTGCTTCTATTGTAACTAATCTTCCTAATGTTTCTTCAATTAAAAAATTATATTTTTTCATAACTCTTTCTCCTATCTTTTTTAAAAATTTGAAAGGAGCCCCAAAAGGGAATCTCCTCCCTTATTGGGTTTTAGTTATTAAATTAACCCATTAGTTTTCTTAAAACCACTCGGTCCAATAGCTTTCAGTATCTCCATCTCCATAGGCTTGTTCAAATTCTTCTAATGTCATATCATATTCTAGGCATTTATCACTACAATAGTAGTCCATTCCACCATCTATAACATAACCTTCTATCATGATCTTCAAGCAAGATGTACATACTCTAACTTCTAGATCAAATCTCTCTAATTCTTCCTGAATAGATACAGCAAAGTCATGTCTTGCACCTCTATCATTTTCATTAATAACATTATTCAACTTCTGAATTAAATTAATATAATCTTTTAATTCAATTTCAACCTTAGTTTTATTAGTTGAAAGCCTTTTGAATTTAATCCAATTAACAATGGCCTGTGCATTGTTACTACTAATATCAAGGTATCTATTAAATCTTTCTATTAAATTCTGTTGCATTATTGTTCCTGTCATTTATATTCCTCCTAAGCTGTTAATCTTAATTGACTAGAATCTATTAAATTAATATCTAAATTTACTGCTACAGTATGTTCTTGATTAACAATCCATCCATAACTATTTAAATACATTTGTATATCTGATTCTTGTTTAAGTGTTGGTATATAAACACTTCCCTCAAGTAAGATATTACTTAGAAGATATCTAAGCTCCTTTATAAAAGAACTTTCATTCCTTATCTTTTCTGCATTAAATACCAGGGTATCAGCTAGCTCTACATACGAATCTATATATTGTATATGTTCCTTATAGCTTTTGCCAGCAACAATATCACTAGCAGTATATATACAATCAGTTGCTTCAATACAGGCATAAAATAGATCAATTTCCACTTCTGAAAATCTATTTCCTTCTATTTCTTCCCTAATAAATGACTTCATTATATTTGATTTTTCCATTATTATATTCCTCTTTCTGTTA
Source organism: Clostridium sp. (assembly GCA_051653165.1). Classification (GTDB taxonomy): domain Bacteria; phylum Bacillota; class Clostridia; order Clostridiales; family Clostridiaceae; genus Clostridium. The sequence goes on along the minus strand of JBOFVP010000367.1, from coordinate 774 downwards.
TCTTTATCACTCTGTTATTTATTTCTTCTTATTATCTATTAGTTACTAACAGTCTACTTTGTTAGTTATATCTATTATTTCTTTAATTGTCTTTGAATAAATCCTTTGTATTATCTCAAACATACTTTTTAGTAGTTTTACGTTAGTACAACTCCAACTAGCTAAATACTCAAATGAGTAGCTAGATGTATCAATTTCATGGACACTACAAATCATATATGCCACTGATTCAGCTACTAGCTCCTCTAGCGCATAAGGATCTCCCCCTGATTTCATTGAAATATCATCAATCTTTTCATTGTATTTCAAAATATCAACTTGGTAATGAGCATACTCATGAATTAATGTCTTTATCCTTTGACATATATATTTATCATTTTTTAATTGAGGATTAATATTAATTAACTTAGTTCCTGGTACATAATAACCATTACTATTTGATTGCTCATAAGTAATTGGAATATCTATTATTTCATTCATTACTACTTCTAATGCTGCTGCATTAGCTGATTCACCCTCTAATCTATTACAGATAGTTGGTATATCATCTCCGAATGTTTGATGTTGAGAATAAACAGGTGTTAATTTAAAGCCAGCACAATAGCTAGTTTCCTTAATATCTAATTCCTTAAGAATTGATACATTCTCTAATGCTACTTGCTTCACTGCTCTAAACTGATCTATCTTACCTTGAACTTTATATATCTTTTTAAAATCCAATGGACTTTTAGATGTAGCTCTTAGTAATCCCTGTACCTCTTTACCTTCCATAGT
>JBOFVP010000366.1:0-28438 GCA_051653165.1 Clostridium sp. | reverse complement strand
GTAAGACCCCTTGAAGAACACGAGGTTGATAGGTCAGAGGTGTAAGCATGGTAACATGTTTAGCTGACTGATACTAATAGGTCGAGGGCTTGACCAATTAAAGTAATGGCAATATCAATATGCAATTTTGAGAGAACATTTTCTTTCAATATAATGATCCGCGATAGCTCAATGGTGGAGCATTCGGCTGTTAACCGACAGGTTGGAGGTTCGAGTCCTCTTCGCGGAGCCAAGTAAGGTATGAAATTTATTTCATACCTTTATTTTTATTTTTTAAATTAATACTTATGTAATGAAAATTACAAAATTGTAATTAATTTTAAATAATTTGTTACCTCATTAAGAGTGATTTAATGTATAATAAATTATAAGATAGATAAAAGGAGATTCAGCATAATGAGTAAAAGACATAATAGAGATTTAAATAAAAAGGGAAAAGTAAAGATTTTAGTTATAATCTCGGTAATATTATCTATGTTAGTTATAGTAGGATTTACAACAAGCAATATTTTAAGTGAAAATTTAAAAGCAGAAGCAGGTGAAACTACATCAACTAATGATAAAGAAAATAATAAAAAAGAACCTGAAAAACCTAAACTAGATAATTCAGGATACTTACCTTTAGACGAAGATCCAAATGCAGATGATGCAAAAATGATTTCAGATAATTTACAAGCCTTATTAAAAGGGGAAAAACAATTTCCAGTAAGAGAAGATGGAAAGAAAGTTGTATATCTAACCTTTGATGATGGACCATCAACTAAGGTAACACCAAAAATTTTAGATATATTAAAAGAAAAGAATGTTAAAGGGACATTTTTTGTTTTAGGAAATTCACTTCAGGATAATACTGAAGCACAAGAAATACTTAAAAGAACTGCAAAAGAAGGACATGCTATTGCAAATCATAGCTACAGTCATAACTATAAAAAATTATATCCAAATAGAACTGTTAATGTTACAAATTTTATGGAGGATATAGAGCATTGCAATACAATTTTAAAACAAGTTTTAGGAAAAGATTTTCATACAGAAGTTATAAGATTCCCAGGAGGATATTGGTCTTGGAATGGTAGGGAAGCAATTAAAGAGGAATTAGATAATAAGGAATATCATATATTAGAATGGAATGCCTTAACAAAAGACTCTGAGGGAGCGCCAAAGACGGCGGATCAAATGGTAAGCATAGTTAAGGAGCAAATGAATAAATTAGGACCAAATGCAGATCATGTAGTTTTATTAATGCATGACATTAACTCTAAAGAAGAAACTGCTAAAGCATTACCTCAAATAATTGATTATTATAATTCACTTGGATTTGAATTTAGAACTATGAAGTAATTAAATGCTAGAGTAAGGGTAAAATAAAAGAGGCTTTAATCAGCTTCTTTTTTGCATATAATTTATAAAGTGAAAGGATTAAAATTATGGCTAAAATATTATTAGTTGAAGATGAAGATAGTATAAGAGGATTTTTGAAAATAAATTTAATGAGGAATAATTTTGAGGTTGTAGAGGCGTCAAATGGGGAGGATGGATTAAGATTAGCTATTGAGGAAAAACCAGAAATAGCAATTTTAGATGTTATGATGCCTGGGATGGATGGATTCCAAGTATGTAGTAAGCTAAGAGATAAATATCCATCTATGGGAATAATAATGCTTACAGCAAAAGGGCAAGATATGGATAAAATAATGGGGTTAGAATTTGGTGCTGATGACTATATAGTAAAACCATTTAATCCATTAGAGGTTGTATTAAGGGTTAAGGCTATTCTTAGAAGGGTAGATAATAAAGAAGTTATGGAGGAAAAAGAAAAGCTTAATATAGGTCCATTTATAATAGACTTATATTCTCAGAAAGTTTATAAGAATGATGTTGAAATTGATTTAACTCCAAAAGAGTTTATGATATTAAAAATTTTCATAGAGAATCCTAATAAAGCGTTTTCAAGAGATGATTTATTAAATCAGGTTTGGGGATATAATTATTTTGGTGATCCAAAAATAATTGATGTTAATATAAGAAGACTAAGATCAAAAATAGAAGATGAGCCATCAGCACCAACGTATATAGAGACTATATGGGGTATGGGATATAGATGGAAGAAAGGTGAAAATGAAAACTAGTAGGAGTATTAGTACAAGAATAATAAGAAATTTTCTAACATTAATGTGTATAACAATAGTAGTTATAAATCTTTTGCTTGGAATATATGTTAGGAATTATTATTACTCTAATATTGAACAAACATTAAAAAATCAAATAAAGTTAGCAATTTCATATTATGAGAAATATTTTTCACTATCAAACTTGGAAGAGAGAATATATGATAATATAGATTCTTTTTGGGATGAGACTAATGCTCAGGTTCAAATAATAGATAATGAAGGAAATTTACTATTAGATTCAATAGGAGTTAGTGAAAAAAATCTCTTAAAATATGAAGATGTTGAGAAGGCTGTTAATGGAGAATTAGGAAAATGGGTAGGTAAAGTTGATTATTACGATAATACTGTAATGGCAGTATCATCACCTTTAATAGCAAACGGTAACATGGTTGGAGTTATTAGATATATAACATCAATGGAGAATATAGATAATGGAATACGTGGAATCATTACTTCACTATTAATTATCTCTGTTGTTGTTCTTATATGTACAATAATAATTTGTATATATATAGCTAATTCAATATCTAGTCCTATAAAAGAAATAACTAAAATTGCGGAAGAAATGGCTAATGGTAATATGGCAGTAAGAAGCAAAGAGCATAGAGATATGGAAATAAATAAGCTGGCTACCACTTTAAATTTTATGGCAGATGAGATTATAAAAAAAGATAAGCTCAAAAATGAATTTATTTCATCTGTTTCACATGAGTTAAGAACTCCATTAACGTCGATAAAAGGATGGGCTATAACTATTAATCAAGATACTACGGATAAAGAAATTGTTGATCTTGGAGTTAATATTATAGAAAAAGAAGCCGATAGATTGACTGTTATGGTTGAGGAATTATTAGACTTTTCTAAATTAGTTAATGGCAAAATTACTCTTAGAAAGGATAATATAAAGTTAAAAGAATTAGTCAATTATACTAAGCATTCATTTAATCAAAGGGCTAAAATGGAGAATAAAAACTTTAATGTAAAGGATGAGTTACAGGATGTAAGTGCTATTATTGATTTAGATAGAATGAAGCAGGTTATTTTAAATGTTATTGATAATTCCTTTAAGTTTACTGAAGAAAATGAAAGTATTGAGGTCATTTTTAAGATAGTAAATAATATGTTAGATATCACTATAATTGATACTGGTCATGGGATAAATGATGAAGAATTGCCTAAGGTAAAAGAAAGATTTTTTAAGGGAAAAAATTCAAAAGCTAAAAATGGTATTGGATTATCTATATGTGATGAAATAATAGGAATGCATAATGGGAATTTTGTAATAGAGAGTAAATATCTTGAGGGAACTAAGATTACTATACAAATTCCATTGAAGGAGGATGAAATATAATGAAAAGAATTTTATGTTTAGGAATCTTTCTTATGTCTTTTGTACTATCTGGGTGTACTAATGCTAGTACTGAAAAGTTAAATGAGATACAAGCACCTAAAAATAATTCATTAGCTATTGTAGGTGAATGGGAAATAATAGATTTAGAGATCATAGAAACAGCATTAGGTAGTGGATATGATAAGAATACGTATCTTGGAGAAAAAATAAAATTTTCTAATGAAGTATTTCAGTTTTGTGATAAACAGTATTTAGGTATTAATCATAAATTAAAGGTTGTTAAACCAGATTATATAATATCATATGAGAAACAATTTAATGTAAGAGCGTTAAATTTAAACTTAAAAGAGGTAGATGTATATTCAGGTATCTATAAGCAAAATATTTTATACGAATTTTTCTATGCTGGCGATGAAAGCAGCTATCTATATTTTTCGGGAGTACTATTTGAAGTTAAACGAATAAGTAGTGATAATGATTTTATAATTGATGATGAAGTCAAGAAAGAAATAAATGAGGAACAGACATATATGCCTGAAGGGATTTTGCTTGGATTAAAAAAACCATCAAGCAAAAGTTCAATTGGAGATATAATTCCAGAAAGCTATAGAACCTTATGGATAAGTATAGAGAATAAGTCTATAGGTAAAATAGAGGAGAGAGAAAATATAATTTTCCCGAGAAAAGATGGCATATGGGAGATTGAAAAAAAGATTATTGATAATGGTGGAGTTTACTATGAGTATTTTGATTCTAAATCATTAGAAGGTAAAGGTGGAGATGATAAAATAATTAGTAGTTCTATAAATATACAAAAAGATATACACAAGAGTATTAATTTTGTAGGGAATGATTATATAGCTACAGAAGTTTATATTGGAGATTACTTTAATAATGAATATATGAAATATGAAGTGTTACCAGTAGATAATTTATTGACAAGCAAACCAATTGTTATTCAAGATATTTTCTCAAAGGATGCTAATAATGTCTATAAGACTGATTATTTAGAACATATGAAAAATGTATCTGAAGATCAAAAAAAGATTTTAAGCAAGTATATAAATTATGAGAATTTCACATTATCTAGGGGTGCAGGAAAGTGGAATATAGTAGGTAGGGTATCATCTATAGATGGAAGTACAAATTATAGTGATTATCCTGTTAATCTTAAACCTAATAAGAAAATATTAAATTATGATACATTACTAGTTCCATGGAAGGTTTTAAAGGGAAGGTTCCCATTTATAGTTGATGCATTTACTTCACCAGAGGGGAGTATGGCATTAATAGTTCTTGAGGATAAGATAGAAGTTTATAGTATGAATGAAGCTGGATTAAGTACAACACCATTATCAACTATTAATTTGGAAGATAATGAGGAAGTTATAATGGCTGAATGGTGTACTGGTGCATACGTAAATAAGTGGTATAATATATTTAAAGAATAATGAGTTAGGATAATAGGAGGGAATTATGTTAAATAAAGAGGTTGTAGCAGCAGTATTATCTAGATGTTTAATTACTGGTGGTGATTTTGCTGAAATATTTGAAGAAGATTCTATTAATAATAGTATAGGAATAATAGATGGTAAGGTGGAAAGTGCAGTTGGTGGAAGAAGCTACGGAATCGGGATAAGAATATATAAGGGATTAAAGAGTGTATATGCTTATACAAACAATAACTCTACTCAAGCTTTAATAGATACTGCAACTAAAGCAGCATTAGCTCTAGGTGAATTAAAAGAAGAGAAAATGGTTGTTATTAATAATGATAAGAAGGTATTAAATAATCATCCAATTCAATATTATCCAAGTGCTATTGAGTATAGTAAAAAAGTAGGGGTAATGAAGGTTGCGTATGATTCAGCTAAAAATTATAGTGAAGATATTTCTCAGGTAATAGTAAATTACTTAGATAAAGATCAAAAGATATTAATAGCAAACTCAGAAGGATTATATGTTGATGATAGAAGGGTAAGAACTAGATTAGCTGTAAATGCAGTAGCATCTAAAAATGGTGAAAATCAAACTGGTTTTGAAGGGCCAGGAAGATTAATGGGGTTTGAAATGTTTAGAGAGATTGACCCAGAGTACTATGGTAAAGAAGCGGCTAGAACTGCTAGTACAATGTTACATGCAAAAAATTGCCCAGCTGGTAAAATGACAGTAGCAATCGATAATGGATTTGGAGGAGTAATCTTCCATGAGGCATGTGGTCACTCATTAGAGGCCACCGCAGTAGCTAAAGGAAACTCTGTTTTTTCAAACAAATTAGGACAACAAATAGCATCTTCAAAAGTAACAGCTGTTGATGATGGAACTATAAAAAATGCTTGGGGATCTATTAATATTGACGATGAAGGTTTTGAAGGTAAAAAGAATGTATTAATAGAAAATGGAATTTTAAAAGGATATATGATAGATAGATTAAATGGAAGAAGAATGGGTATGGAACCTACAGGGAACTCAAGAAGACAAGGGTACAAATTTGCTCCAACATCTAGAATGACAAACACATATATTGCTCCAGGAGAAGATAAGGTTGAGGATATAATAAAATCTATAAGTGATGGATTATATGCTAAAAAACTTGGTGGAGGCTCTGTAAATTCTGTTACTGGAGAATTTAACTTTGCTGTTAATGAAGGTTACTTAGTTAAAAATGGAGTTATTCAAGAGGCTGTAAGAGGTGCTAGTTTAATAGGAAAAGGTAGTGATATTCTAATGAATATTGATATGGTAGGGGATAATATTGAGCAAGCTCAAGGTATGTGCGGTTCAATATCAGGATCAATTCCTACTAATGTAGGTCAACCAATGATTAGAGTTAAAGAGATTACAGTTGGTGGAAGATAGGAGGGATTGAAATGGATTTTAAAGTATTCAAAGAAAGATTATTTGAAGAGGCTAAAAAGGCAGGATTTGAAGAATTTCAAATACAGTATTCAGATAGGGAGAGCTTAAGTATTAATATTTATGAAGGTGATGTAGAAAAATATAATTTAACACAATCTTTTTCTCTAAATTTTAAAGGGATGCTAAATGGGAAATTAGGTCATTCATATACTGAGATTCTTGATAATGATGCAATTGATTTATTAATAAAATCAGCAAAAGATGCTGCACTATGTGTAGAATGTGAGGATGAGCAATTTATATATGAGGGGGATGAACATTATTCAGAGGTTAAAACTCATAGTGATGCCTTAGTAAAAATAGACCCTAGTGATTTAATTAATATAGCACTTTCAATGGAAGAAGAATGCAGGAAGTACAATGAAAATGTTAAAAATTTCAGTACATGTGCAATAGGATATTCAAACTCAACCTCAGGTATAATCAACTCAAAGGGGTTAGATTTAAAGAATAAGGAAAATTATTTAACTGCATATGTAATTCCGATAGTTACAATTGATGAAGAGAAAAAGGATGGAATGGGGTATACAATTGCTTGGGATATCAAGGATGTTAACCCAAAGGAAATAGCTAAACAAGGTGTAGAAGATGCTTTATCAAAGTTTGGTGCTAAATCAATACCTTCAGGTAAATATAAGGTTATTATAAATAATGAAGCTATGAGCTCTTTATTAAGTACTTTTTCATCAATATTTGATTCAGAATCAGCTCAAAAAGGGTTATCTCTTTTAGCTGGAAAAGAAGGAAATAAAATAGCTAGTGATAAATTAACAATAATTGACAATCCATTAATAGACTTTGGATTAGGTTCTGCACCTTTTGATTCTGAAGGTGTTTCTACTTATAAGAAATGTATAATTGAAAATGGTAAATTAAATACACTAATGTATAACTTAAAGACAGCTAATAAGGCTTGTACTAAGAGTACAGGAAATGGATTTGGAGGAGGATGTAGCCCTACAAACTTCTTTATAGAAAATGGAGATAAGCCGCTTAGTGAAATTGAAAATATAGTATCAAACGGATTAGTGGTAACAGATTTAGCTGGATTACATTCAGGTGCTAATGCTGTGACGGGAGATTTTTCATTATCAGCAAAAGGTTATTTTATAGAAAATGGAATAAAAATGTTCCCAGTTGAACAAATAACTCTATCAGGAAACTTTTTTGATTTATTAAATGATATTAATGAAATAGGAAATGACTTAAAATTCCCTATGAGTAATATAGGAAGTCCATCAATATATATAAATGAATTATCTATAGCGGGAAAATAATAAAAAAACAAGTCTAAAAGACTTGTTTTTTTATATCCTATATTTATAGTTTATTAACTATTTCTGATATTTCTAATAAATTTCTTTGTAAAGATATTAAATCATCCTCACATAGTGAATTTAATTTTTTTGCTAATTGTTCAGAAAGCATTTTGTTATGTTCTTTCATGAATTCTTTAGCATTATTGGTTAATTTAACTTGAATAACTCTTCTATCACTAGAGTCTGTGCTACGGATGACTAAATTTTCACTAATTAATTTATCTATTATAGGTGTCATATTAGGTCTTGATATTCCAAGAATCTTAGCTATTTCAGAGACAGAAGAGGATTCTTTTTTAGATAAATACAATATCACTTGCATATGAGATAATGGCAAATGACAGTTTTTCATCATAGAACCAACATTAAATATCTTTCTATTTATTGTAGGCATTGTTGATAAAATTTTACCAGAAATCTCTAATAATAAATCAGTATCCATTTTAATCCTCCATAAAGTTATTTTACATTTATTATAATATATTTAAGATACTTCTTCAAATTGACTATTATATAGAGAAGCATAGAAGCCATCTTTAGCTAATAAATCAACATGATTACCTTGTTCAACGATATCTCCATCTTTCATAACAAGTATTAAATCAGCGTCACGAATAGTTGATAATCTATGAGCTATTATAAAACTTGTTCTACCTTCCATTAGGTTTTCCATTGCTTTTTGTATTAATACCTCTGTACGAGTATCTACAGAACTAGTAGCTTCATCTAAAATTAATATCTTAGGATCAGCTAAAATAGCACGAGCAATAGTCAATAATTGTTTTTGTCCTTGAGAGATATTACTTGCTTCCTCGTTTAATTCCATGTCATATCCTTTAGGAAGTGTTTTTACAAAATGATGAACATAAGCAGCTTTAGAAGCCTTAATAACCTCATCATTTGAAGCATCAAGTTTACCATAGCGTATATTCTCTATAATAGAACCATTAAATAGCCAGGTATCTTGAAGAACCATACCAAATACGTTACGTAAATCATCACGATTAAAGTCTGTTATATTATTACCATCAATTAAAATATTTCCACTGTTAATATCATAAAATCTCATTAATAATTTTACAATAGTAGTTTTTCCTGCACCAGTAGGTCCTACAATAGCAACCTTTTGTCCAGGTTTAATATGAGTTGTAAAATCATTAATAATGGTTTTATCCTTAGAATATCCAAAGTTAACTTTTTCAAAAGAAACAGAACCATTTATATTTTCAGCATTTACAGGATTCTTTGCAAATTGAATTTCTTCTTCTTCATCTAAGAATTCAAAAACTCTTTCAGCAGCAGCAGCAGCAGATTGCATTAAATTTGTAACTTGAGCTGTTTGTGCAATTGGTTGAGTAAACTGGCGCACATATTGAATGAAAGAAAGTATATCTCCAACTTCTATAGTTTTTCTTATTGCAAGCCATCCACCTAAAATTGATACCAATACATAGCCTATATTTCCTATGAAAGTCATTATTGGCATCATCATTCCAGATAAAAATTGAGATTTCCATGCAGAATTATATAGTTGAGAATTTAATTTGTCAAATTCATCTATAGCATCTTTTTCACCGTTAAAGGCTTTAACTATTGTATGACCACCATATATTTCTTCAACATGACCATTAACATGACCTAAATATTCTTGTTGTTCTTTAAAATATTTTTGTGATTTTTTTACAACAAGTGATATAAAAATCATAGAAATAGGAAGTATTAAAAGTGATACTAAAGTCATAGACCAGCTTATAGAGAACATCATAACTAGAACTCCAATAAGAGTAGTAGCAGCTGTTATTACTTGAGTCATAAATTGATTTAAGTTTTGACTTAAACTATCTACATCATTTGTAACTCGAGATAGAACTTCACCATGAGTTTTAGTATCAAAGTATTTTAAAGGCATTTTATTTATTTTCTCTGATATTTCTTTTCTTAGTTTGTAAGATACCTTTTGAGTAACACCAGACATTATATAACCTTGTATAAATGAGAAAATAGAACTAATTAAATATAAGCCAAGTAATAAAAGCAATATATTTCTAACGTAATCAAAATCTATTCCAAAGTTTGAGCCAGTCAATTTACCAACTAAACCTTCAAATATATTAGTTGTTGCTTTACCTAAAATTTTAGGTCCACCAATTGCAAATGCTGCACTACCAATAGAAAATATAATAACAATAGCAATGTGGATTTTGAATGGTTTCATATAGGAAAACAATGTTTTCATTGAACCTTTAAAATCTTTAGCCTTTTCACCAGAACCTATAGGACCTCCACCCATAGGACCATGACCACCAAAGCCTTTAGCTTTATTTTTATCATTACTCATGATCTAATTCCTCCTTTGAAAGTTGTGACATAGCAATTTCTTTATAAACTTCGCAGTTCTTTAGAAGCTCTTTATGAGTACCAACACCAACAACATGACCTTCATCTAAAACAACTATTTGGTCAGCGTGGAGAATTGTACTAATTCTTTGAGCAACAATTAAAACTGTACTTTCCTTTGTATATTCACCTAAGGCTTTTCTTAGAGTAATATCTGTTTTATAATCTAACGCTGAAAAACTATCATCAAAGATATATATTTCAGGATTTTTAGCTATAGCTCTAGCAATTGATAGCCTTTGCTTTTGTCCACCAGAAACATTTGTACCACCTTGAGCTATTTCAGTTGAATAACCATCAGGCTTTGAAGATATAAATTCAATAGCTTGAGCTATTTCAGCAGCTTTTTTAATTTCTTCAATGGATGCGCTTTGCTTTCCATATCTTAAGTTTGAGTCAATTGTTCCAGAGAAGAGAATACCTTTTTGAGGTACATATCCAATTTTTTCTCTTAAAGCATTTTGAGAAACTGATTGAATATTAACACCATCAACTAATATTTCACCCTTAGTTACATCATAAAATCTAGGAATAAGATTTATCAATGTAGATTTACCACTACCTGTACTACCAATAAATGCTGTTGTTTTTCCAGGTTCTGCTGTGAATGATATGTTACTTAATACATATTCATCAGCATTTGGGTATTTAAAACAAACATTTTTAAACTCTATAATACCTTTCTTATCTTCGTTAAAATCTAAAGGTGTAGTTGTGTCTAATATTACATTTTCAGTTTTAATAACCTCATCTATACGTTGAGCTGCAACAGAGGCTCTAGGTAGCATAATGCTTATCATAGATAGCATTAAGAATGACATTATTATTTGCATAGTATATTGAATAAATGCCATCATATCACCAACCTGCATTGAACCAGCATCAACACTTTTAGCACCATTCCAAACTATAAGAAGAGTAATTGCATTCATAATTAGCATCATACAAGGCATCATAAAAGTCATAATTCTATTTACAAATAAATTTGTTTTAGTTAAATCTGTATTAGCTTTATCAAATCTTTTTTCTTCATGCTTTTGAGCTCCAAAGGCACGTATTACTAGCATACCAGTAAGTATTTCACGAGTAACTAAATTAACCTTGTCAACTAACTTTTGAAGAACTTTAAATCTTGGCATTGCTAAAGCAAATAAAAGAACAACTAGAGATAAAATAGCCATAACTGCAACAGCTATTATCCATGCCATAGAAGTGTTTGTATTAAGAACTTTAATAACTCCACCAATACCTAAAATAGGAGCATAGAAAACAACTCTCAGTAGCATTACCATAAGCATTTGAATTTGTTGTATATCATTGGTACTACGAGTTATTAATGATGCAGTTGAGAAGGTATCTAACTCTGTATTTGAAAAAGAAACAACCTTTTTAAATACTTTACCTCTTAAATCCATACCAAGAGTAGCTGCAACTTTAGCACCAAGGAAACCAACAGTAACAGTAGCAGCCATACTTATTAATGAAATTAATAACATAATAGCTCCAGTTTTTAATATATAATTGTTTTGTAGTGAACTAATATTAATACCAATGGCTTCGTACTCAGTTTTAATAAAAGCAGTAGAAGCTTGGGTAATCATACTCTCAGGTAAACTTTCAAATTTAGAATTAATGTTTTTAAGCATCTCAGAACGTTGTTCTTTAGGCATCATTTCAAAAACTTTAAAAATATCATTTTTACCTATTTCAGCAACAGCAGGAGGCATATTACCTAGAATTGCTTCTTTCATTTTAATTGATTCTGCATCATTTTTTTCTAGATTACCTACAGTCAAGATAGGTTTACCTAAAATACTATTAAGAGAATCTAATGTATTTTTATCAGTAGTATTTAATTTGAATAAGTTTGAATTTTCAAGTTGAGGATATTTTTTAACATATTTTGTGTACTCATCATTAGAAAGTTGTGACTTATCAAGTAGAGTATAATTATTTAATACCTCCGTTTTATCCTGTTCATTCATAAATAAAGTTAGCTTGTTTAATTCGCTTTCACGTATAATTGTAGGAACTGAATCTGTTACCCCGTTTTGTTGAATACCTATATTTACAATATTTGAAGTATAGTCTGGAAGGGATAGATCGCAAACAGCTTGGATAATTAATAGGAATAATATTGCAAGTATAGGTAATGTGGATTTTTTTAAATATTTTATTAGCTTAAACATAAATGTCTCCTTTCATAATAATTATAAATTTATAACTATTATATTTTTATATTAATTATAAGTCAATAACTTTAAACGTTATATATATTAAAATTTTGTTAATATATTTGATTTTATACATTAATTTTAAAGAAAATATAATTTGATAATCAAAATATTTGACATTTAAAAGAAGTCGAAGTATAATTTACTCATAAATAACAGTTAAAGTATGGAGGCGGATAAAGATGGGGATAAAATTAATTACTGATTCAGCGTGCGATTTACCATTTGAATATATAAAAGAAAATAACATAGAGGTAGCTTCATTAGAGGTTAATATTAATAATGAATTTAGAAAAGATGATTTAGGACAAACTCTAAAATATAAAGAGTTTTATGGCTTAGTGAGAAATGGCGCAATGCCATCAACTTCACAAGTTAATGTAGGTACATTTGAAACAATGTTTAGAGAGTATGTATCAAAGGGAGACTCGATAATATATATTTCTTTAGCATCTGCACTAAGTGGAACATATAATAGTGCCAATATTGCTAGACTAAATATTATGGATGAGTTTGAAAATGCAGATATTACACTTATAGATTCAGTATCAGTATCATTAGGTGAAGGTGCTTTAGTTTATTATGCTAATGAAATGATAAAAGATGGGAAATCTAAAGAAGATATAGTAAATTGGGTAGAAGAAAATAAAACTAAGGTCATTCATTCAATTGTAATAGATGATTTAAGTCACTTAAAAAGAGGGGGACGTATTTCAGGAGCAGCTGCAGTTGTAGGTGGACTTTTAGGAATTAAACCAACATTAAAAATAGATAATGAAGGGAAACTTAGCCCAGGAGTAAAGATTAAAGGGAAGAAAAAAGTATTTAAATACATACTAGATGATATTAGAGAAAATAGTGTTGATATAGAGGGGCAAACAGTATTTATTTGCCATGGAGATGTTGAGAATGAGGCTAACGAGCTAAAAGATGCTATTATTTCAGAGTTTAAAGTTAAAAATGTAATTATAAACTGTATAGGTGCTGTAATTGGAACCCATGGGGGACCAGGAGTGTTAGCAGCTGTATTTATGGGTAGACAAAGATAATAAAAAGGGATGCGATTAGCATCCCTTTTACTAATTTGAAAAGTAATTTCCACGAATCATTTTATCTGATAAATCTAATGATAGTTTTATTAGTTCTTCTTCTTCATTTGATAGCCCTTCGTGTTTTACCATACCGTTAGTTAATACAGCAAAGGATTTATCTGTATTTAATAAATTTCTTCCTAATGAGGTGTCATCATAGTATTCTTTATCAACACCTAATGCATATAAAAGTGTAGGCATTATATCAATTTGACCACCAATTAAATCAAAGGTTTTAGATGGTGTTGTTGTAGATTTATCATATAAAATAAATGGAACTCTTGGTTCACCATCATCTAAGTACCAATCTTCTTTATTAGATAATTTATCAATACTATGGTTATAGTATTTATGAACACCTGTATGATCACCAACTATAGCAATAAGAGAATTATCTAAAAGGCCACTTTGATCTAATAGCTTTAAGAAATTACCTATTTGTTCATCAGTATAACGAACACTTTCGAAGTAGCCACCTAGTTCACTGCTGCCAAGTTCTTGATCTAAGTCAAGAGTTCTTAAGTTATCAGGTAAATCAAATGGGCCATGATTAGTTAGTGTAATAGTATAACCTAAGAATGGCTCTTTTAATTCTTCAAGCATTGGAATTACTTGTTCAAAATAACTCTTATCGCTTATTCCCATACCAACTAAATCAACAGCATCAAAAGAATAGAAATCAATAAAGTTTTCATATCCAATTCCTTTTAAGCCATTTGCATAATTCCAGAATGAACCTTTATCTGGATGAATAGAAGCTGTCTCATAACCATGTTTATTAAGTATTTTAGGTAAAGAGTTATATTCTCTAATAGGATATCTAAAGAATGTACTACCTCTACGAAGTGGTAACATTGATGTTGATACCATTAAATCAGAGTCAGAACTTGTTCCTTCGTTAACTTGTTCATATATATTAGGGAAGTATACACCCTTTGTTATTAATTCATCCATAACAGGAGTTAATTTTTTACCATTAATCTCTTTACCTAGCACAAAGGTTTCAAGAGATTCTACTTGTATTATTATAAGATTTTTATCTTTTGACATTCCAAAGTAATCATTGTTTGGAAGAGTTTCCTTAGTAAAATCATAATACTTTTTAATATTTTCCTTATCTTCATCAGTGAAATCATAAGGTTGAGAATCTCTATATACATTGATTACATCAATTATATGATATCCAATAGATGAAAAATATCTACAAGTATTAGTAGGGTCATAACTATCAAAAAGCCATGCATCACTAACATCCTCATTATTTAACACATGTAAATTAAATGGTATATAACCAATATAAAGTATTGGTAGTATTAATATTACCATGAAGGTTTTTGTAGCACGTTTTTTTATAGATAAGCAAGTATTTTTTGTATAATAAACAAATACTCCTAAAATAACAAAATCAATGAAAAATAATATGTCATAAGGACTCATCATTGATGTTATTGTTCCGCCCATATTATCAAGATTAGCTGTTTGTGTTGCAATCAAGATTGATGGGACAGTTAAAAATCCTCTAAAATACCATACGTCAGCTATAAATAAAATAGTTAACAAGGCATCAATTATAAAAAGATAAATAATTCTCCCTTTTCCTTTAAATAATAGAGAAAAGCTTAAGAAAACTAGTGCAAATGCAAAGTAATATGGTAGAAAGTAGCTAGTTTCATTAAAGCCTAAAAGTATATTTAAGTTGTAAGCATTATCATTAGATATAAAGCCTTGAAGTAAGATTCCCTTAAATATAATCCCAAATAAGGGGATTAAAAAGAGAACCGTTCTAAGTTTACTGGCTTTGTCAAAAGTTTTCCAAATATTTTTTAATTTCAAAATAACTTTTTCCATTAGTTCACCTCTTTCTTAATAGTCAATTTAAATTATAGTATAAATATGATATAACTTTCAATAAAAGAAGAAGTATCTTTTAAAGTAAATATGATATAATTATAATATAGTTGATAATAAGATAGAAATTTTTTTAGGTGTTAGAGGTGTGTTATGAGAGAGATAGATTGTAGAGGAATGGAGTGTCCTAAACCTATTATAGAGGTGAAAAAATATTTTGATTCTATTGGAGAAGGAGAAGCTACTGTAATAGTTGATAATGAAATAGCTTTAAATAATGTAACAAAGTTTGCGACAGGACATGGATATCAAGTAGAATCTAATGAAGATAACGAGTTTGAGATGATAATACAAAAAAGAGGATGTCTAGAAATTGATGAGGATGAAAAAGAATTAGTTATATTGATAACAAGTGATGAACTAGGACATGGAGAAGGTATTTTAGGTAAGACGTTAATGAAGAGTTACATATATGCATTATCTGAAAGTGAAGTAATACCTAAGAAAATATTCTTTTTAAACTCAGGAGTTAGACTTACAATAGATAGTTCAGAAGTAATAGAGAGTTTAAGAGAGTTAGAAGGCTTAGGTACAAAACTATATTGCTGTGGAACATGTTTAGATTTCTACGAGTTAAAGGAAAAGTTAGCTATTGGAGAAGTAACTAATATGTATACAATAGTAGAAGCTATGAATAATAGTGATAATTTAATAAAGCTTTAATTAAGGACATCAAAACAATGGGGGTTAAAATGAAGCATCTATTTATAATTAATCCAGTTGCAGGGAAAGGTAATGCTCTTGAATATGTTGACAGAATTAAAAATTCCTTTCATGGAGATGAAAGTAAATATGAAATTATAATGACAAGGTATGTAGGACATGCAACAGAAGTAGTAAAAGAGAGAGTGAAAGAAGATAATTACTATGTATATTCTATTGGTGGTGATGGAACTTTAAATGAAGTATTAAATGGGATAGTTGGAAGTGAAAGTGTTCTAGCTGTAATACCATCAGGTTCTGGGAATGATTTTGCAAGGACTATTTATCCACAGTATTTTAAAGAGTTATTATTAGAAAAAACGATAAATGGTGAAGTTATACCTATTGATATTGGATTAATTAATAATAGATATTTCATAAATATTTCATCAGTAGGATTTGATGCAGTTGTTGTTGATAATGCAAGGAAATATAAAAAAAAGAGGTGTATATCGGGTAGTAGTGCATATTTATTAGCAGTATTAAAAACTTTATTCACATTTAACGGTATGAAAATAAAATTTATTGTGGATAATATTGAATTTGAAAGGTATATGTACCTTATAGCAGTAGCTAACGGAAAATGCTATGGTGGAGGATTAAAAATCGCACCTTTTGCTAAGGTTAATGATGGAGTATTTGATATATATGCAATAGAAAAGCCTAAGTTGTTAAGATTGCTAAGATTTTTACCAAGAGTGTTAAGGGGTAAGGATACCAAAGACGTTAATGAGGTGCATTTTGTTAAAACAAATAAGATAATAATAAAATGTGATAAAGATGTTATAGTAAATATAGATGGAGAACTTTCATATAATAGGGAATTGAGCTTTGAAATAATTCCTAATGGAGTAAATTTGTTAGTTCCAAAAGGGTCAATTATATAACATTAAGGAGGAATATATGAAACAATTTGATTTGGTTATTATTGGAGGAGGTATTTCAGGAGTTTCAGCTGCAGTAGGTGCAATTGAAGCTGGTATTACTAATATTTTAATTATAGAGAGAGAAGAAACTCTTGGAGGAGTCCTAAATCAATGCATTCATGTAGGTTTTGGAGAAAGGTTTGTACCTGAAATGTTAACAGGCCCAGAGTTTATAAATTATTTTGAAGAAATAATAAAGAAAAAAGAAATTATAGTATATACTGACACAGAGGTTTTAGACATAAATAACAATAAGATTATAACTTGCATAAATCCTAATAATGGGGTACATGAAATAAAGGCAAATAGTATTATACTTGCAACAGGATGTAGAGAAAAATTCGTTGGTAGTATAAATATACCTATTCATAAATTCACTGGGATTTTTACTATTGGAAGTGCGCATAAAATAGTAAACTTAGAAGGATATTTACCAGGTAAGGAAGTAGTTATTAAGGGTAATAATGCTTGGGCATTATTTGCTGCGAGAAGATTGAGTATAGAAGGTGCAGTTGTAAAAGGAATAATTATTAATACTGAAAAAGAAGTTTTTATTAATGAAGAAAATAAAGGTATAATTGATGGATTTAATATTCCAATTTTTTATGGATATAAAATAGTAGAAATTTCTGGTGAGGAAAGAATAAATAAAGTTAAAGCAATAAATGTGGAAACTGGAGAAGGGTTAATATTACAATGTGACTCATTATTACTTGGTGTAGCATATATGCCTCAAAGTAAGCTTGCTATGGATATGGGCGTAAAGCTTGGGGAAAATAATATACCAATTATAGATGAGTATAGAACTAATATTCCAGGAGTTTTTGCATGCGGCTCTATGTTATATGGAAATAAAATATTTAATAAGCGAAATGTAGATGGATTTGAAGCTGGTATTAAAGCAGGTCAATATTTAAAAGAATATTTTTAAAAGTTACCCCTTAAAATTTACTTTTAAGGGGTATTTGTAATATTAAAATTATCTAAAAATATTTTATATAATAAATTTTGTCCATTTAAATTAAAGTGTATTCCATCAGAAAAAATATTTTCTGTTGAGTATAACGTAGGTGTGTAGAAGTCAACAAATGATATATTATAATAATCACAAAGATTTTTACACTCATTTCTAAGTAGAGACAGTTGTTCCTTACAATAATTATAAAAAGGAGATGGCATAAATAAGTTCTGAGCCATTTCAGGAATAATTGAAGGTGGAGCAGCAAGGGTTACAGATATATTTTTACTAATACAATCCTTAATCATTAATTCTAGATTGTCCTTAATTGATTTAACACTTCTATGATTTAATAAATCATTAGTTCCACCCATTATGAAAACCTTAGATGGATTAAGGGAAAGTATATCACTATAAAATCTATCTAACATAGAAGGGGTTGTATCACCGTTTATTCCCTTATTAATAACATCATAAGAAGTTTGAACTTTAAATAAAGATACCCATGAAGAGGTTTTAGGCACTCCATAACCAAAGGTCAAACTATCGCCTATAAAAATAAATTTATTCATATAAAGTCCTCCTAAAATAATTTAGTGAAGCATTTCCTGCAAATAAGAGTCTTACCACCATCACCTTTAAGTAGTTCATCGTGGGTAGAATCCTTTTTACAAATGCTACAACAATTAGTTGTATTAATAGTGTTTTCAATTTCTTTCGGTTTTAAATTTTTAATATTTTTTTTAAGAGAAGAGTATTGAATTTCTTTATCTTTTATACTCTTAGGGGTAATGGAGTAACTAATGTTGTAAGAGCTTTCACCAAAAAATTCAAGCTCAAAACGAGGATTTTCTTTATCATAAAACTCTTCTACGAATATTTTTCTAATTTGAGCATCATTAACAATAAGACCACTCTTTTCAATACCATCAAAAATACTTTTAGTTATATTTGCAGTATCAGGATGACGTTTTTCACTTTTATAATAAACCTTTAAGATAGCAATTAGACTTTCAGTTAATGTTGTCTGAGGATTTTGACTTCTTGCAAAATATGCAATTTCTTGTTCGTATAAAGCATATCTATCATGATAAGCTCCAGTATTAGAAGGGAGAATAGCACGCCCATTTTTATTATGTAATTTGAAGTTAGATTTGGTAATAGGAGAACCTAAAACCACTATTTTGGCATAACTCATATGAAACTCCTTGTAGATTATGTAAATTTTTTCTTTAATTCTAAAATAAATTAGATGAATAAATTTTAGAATAAGGATATAATTAAAAATGATACTTTTATAAATAGAGTACAATAATAATTATTCTTAAACAAGTCATTTGTTGAATATATAGGGGTAATAATATATAATACATTTTAGAATTAATGAAGTAAAAACAAATATACGAGGTAAATATAGATGAAAAGAAATATTATTTTATCAATAGAATCAAGTTGTGATGAAACATCTGCTGCTATAGTTGTTGATGGTAGAGAAATTTTATCAAATATAATAGCATCGCAAATAGATACGCATGCATTATATGGAGGGGTTGTACCTGAGGTTGCATCAAGAGTTCATATAGAAGTAGTAAATGGAGTTGTGCAAGAGGCTTTAAAAGTAGCTAATATAACTCTAGATGATGTTGATGCAGTTGGAGTAACATACGGTCCAGGATTAGTTGGAGCACTATTAGTAGGATTGCAATATGCAAAAGGATTAGCACTATCAACAGGAAAGCCATTAATAGGAGTTAATCATATTGAAGGGCATATTTCAGCAAATTATATTGAGCATAAGGATTTAAAACCACCATTTGTATCTTTAGTTGTATCAGGAGGACATACATTTATAGTATATGTTAAAGATTATGGTGTGTATGAAGTTATTGGGCAAACAAGGGATGATGCAGCAGGGGAAGCTTATGATAAAGTTGCAAGAGCATTAGGGCTTGGATATCCAGGAGGGCCAAAAATAGATAATATTTCAAAAGATGGTAATGAGGATGCAATAGTATTTCCAAGAGCTAAGTTTGATGATGAAACATTAGATTTCTCATTTAGTGGAGTAAAGTCAGCTGTTTTAAATTATTTAAACAAAAATAAAATGGCTGGAAATACTATATGTATAGAGGATGTAGCGGCATCATTCCAAAAGGCTGTTGTTGGGGTGTTAAATGATAATGTTATGAAAACTTGTAAAAAGTTAAATATAAATAAGATTGCAATTGCAGGTGGTGTTGCATGTAATTCAACATTAAGAGAAACATTACAACAATATGGAGAAAAGAATAATATACAAATATTATTCCCAAGTCCAATATTATGTACAGATAATGCTGCTATGATAGGGAGTGCAGCATACTTTAAATTCATTAATGGAGAGGTTTCAACATTAGACTTAAATGCTAAACCAAATTTAAAACTAGGGGAAGGATAAGGTTAAACGTATGAGGTTATTGCCAGAATCAAATGGATTACATAGGGTTAAAAGAAAAAGTAATTTAACTAAAATAGATGTTTTGAAGAGAGTAGCATTAGTTATAGCAATATTATTAGGGATAGGTTTTATAAGTCAAACAATAGGTAACTTTATAGGAAATGAAAAGGTAAGACCTAGATTAGGTTTTGGAAGAGTAGATGGGAAAAAACTAGAATTCAAAACTAAAGGTGGAGGAGATTATTCTGTAATATTTGATGGGGCTATAGGTGCTAATCTTTATGAATGGGAAAGTGTAGTTAAAGAGTTTAATAGTCAAATGGGAGTAACAAGTTTTACATATAATAGAAGAGGCTATGGATTCAATGATGGCGGAGAAAGAAGGACTATTGAACAACAGGCAGAAGATTTAAGAGCTATATTGAAAAAGGCTGGAGTATATCCACCATATATTTTAGTTGGCGAGGAATATGGGTCTGCAATATTAACTAATTTCGCTAAATTATATAAGGATGAGGTTGCTGGTGTTATCTTAATAAATCCAATATCTGAAAATAAGATCAAATCAAGTGAATTTAAAAAAAGTATAAGAGGAGATTACTATAAAAGTAAACTCGAGTATTATGGAAGTTATGTAGGTTTAACTTCTATGATGAATAGTTTTGGACAAGTTACAGAGGTTGAAGGATTTGAAGAGATACTTCCTGAGGGAGCTTTAGCTGAATATGAAGTGCATAAAACTAAGACAAGCTATAGGGAAGCTATTAAAAATGAACTAACTAATCTTTATAAGGGAGAAAGTACTGGGCAGACGGAAGGTATGTTTAGTGACATACCATACTATGTTATTTCAACTGAAGAAGATGAAGACATAATTAAGCTTGGTAGTACAGAGTTGACTACTTTTTATAAGATAAAGGAAGAGGATGTTCTTATTTCTAACAGCAATGTTGAGGATGTTTTTAATGCAATTCAAAGAGTGTTGAAAGATGTTAGAAGAATTGAAAAGAAAAAAACAAGTTAGTAAGAAGGTTGCTTTTTAATATGAAAAGCAACCTTTAAATATCAAGTGATGCTTAGAAGAACTTATCTAGGCGCGTAGCAGTGCTTAGCTCCCACCTGTAGAGGTGGGAGTGTTAGCAATGGTAGCAATCAGATAAAAGTAGGTAAAAAATAGTGACAAATAGTTGTCACAATTTGTGGGTATAATCAAAATATAAGATAAAAGAATAACAGGAGGGAACATTAATATGGATAATTTAAATAACAATACGCCTGATAACTATAATAATCAAAATCCTACAAACTATACTGAGGGGCAAAATAGTCAGTATAATCAACAAGATTTTAGTACTATACATGAAGTGAGTTATACTGATGTTAAAGAGAAAAAAAAGAAAAAAGGAAAAAATTTCGCTTTAATTGCTCTTATGGTAGTATTATCTATTAGTGGAGGTTTAATTGGTGGAGGTACAACATATTTACTTATGAAAGATAATGTTGGAGTAACTAGGGATTATGCAGCACCAGAATTTAACAAAGATAATGGAGAGTTAACAAAAGCACAGGCTTTTGAAAAAGTAGCACCGGCTGTAGTCATAGTCTCTACTAAATCATTAAGAAGTAATGGGTGGATTATGGAACCAGTAGAAGGAATTGGATCAGGCTTTATTATAAATGAAGAAGGTTATATATTAACAAATTATCATGTTGTTGA
The DNA here is from genome assembly GCA_051653165.1 of Clostridium sp. GTDB lineage: Bacteria > Bacillota > Clostridia > Clostridiales > Clostridiaceae > Clostridium. The sequence continues at coordinate 6,308 of JBOFVP010000366.1, read as the reverse complement.
AGGGTCACAAGAGGCTACAATTACATTAAGTGATAAAAGAGAAGTTAAAGCTAAGGTTGTAAATTATGATGCGAATCAAGATGTAGCTATGTTAAAGCTTGAAGATGGAGTGAAGGTACCAGCAGTTGCGGAACTTGGAGATTCAGAGGCATTATACCCAGGACAAGAAGTTATTGCAATAGGAACACCTTTATCGAAAGATTTTTATCAAACATTAACAAGTGGAATTGTTAGTGCTGTAAATAGAAATATTACAACAGCAGCAGGTACTCCTATGAACTTAATTCAAACAGATACAGCAATAAATCCAGGAAATAGTGGAGGTCCGTTAGTTAATTCAAAGGGGCAAGTTATAGGTATAAATACTTTAAAATTAACAGGTGGAGCTGAAAATATGGGATTTGCAATTCCAATAAATGATGTAAAATCAAGAGTTGATAGCTTATCTAAGCCAATTATAAATCTTGGTATAAAAGTTAAAGATGTTAATGAAGAAATTGCAGAGCAAAAAGGCTTACCAGTGGGTGTTTATGTGGCAGAGGTTTTAGAATTTTCTTCAGCGGAAAAAGCAGGAATGAAACAAGGGGATGTTATTGTAGGGTTTGATGGTAAGAAAATAAAGAACTTTGAAGATTTGAAAAAGGCTAAAGAGGGTAAAGATGTAGGTGAAAGTGTAAAGGTTGAAGTTGTAAGGTATGATAAAAATATTACATTAGAATTAAAGTTAGAAAATTAAATGTGAAAATAGGATATCGAAATAATATTTCGATATCCTATTTTTAGATTTTGTAAAAAATAATGTATAATAAAACTTAATATGTAATGTATTTAATTACAATTTGTAGTATAATAATACTGTAGGATTATTAAGAAAATATTAAATCTTAAGATAAAAATGTATTATATTAATAATAAGAATAACTTTACAAAGATATAATTATTAATTTAAGAGAAGTTTCTTGTTTTATAAAAACATTTTAAAATAACATATAATTAAAGGTTAGGAAACTAACGTATAAACTAAAGTTTTAATTATATAATTCCAATAAATATTTGTTTAATGTATAGAATATGATAAATATTAAAAACTACTTGGATATTATAAAATTAAATGATTTGAAAATAGTAATACTTATAATGAAAATTGCTTATATATAAATATAAGATGTAATAATAGGATCTTATATTAAAAGTTTAGGGGGAATTATCATGAAAAGAATTATGTTAGTATGCTCTGCAGGAATGTCTACTAGCTTATTAGTTACAAAGATGATAAATGCAGCTAAAGAGCAAGGCGTTGAATGTACTATAAATGCTGTAAGTGAATCAGAATTAAGAAGCTTTGAAGATAAAATAGATGTTCTATTATTAGGACCTCAAGTAAGATTCTTATTCAATAAGTTAAAATCAAGGTTTGAAACAAAAGGTATACCAGTTGATGTTATAAATACTGTTGAGTATGGAACTATGAATGGGAAAAAGGTTTTAAATCACGCACTAAAGCTTTTAGAGAACAAATAATTTAAACATAATAAAGATAATGTGTTACTAATTTTAAAGAGTAAAATAATTATGAAAAATGAAATGTATTTTTATAAAAGGAGATTAGACAAATGGAAGAAATTATATTAAACTTAATTATGCATAGTGGAGAAGCAAGAAGTTATGCTATGGAAGCAATGGAATTATCAAGAAGTGGCAAAATTCATGAAGCTAATGAGTTAATTCAAAAGGCAAATGAAGAGTTAGGATATGCACATAATTCTCAGACAAGCTTAATTCAAGCAGAAGCTGGAGGAGAAAAAGCAGAGTTTTCGTTGTTATTAATGCATGCACAAGATCATTTAATGACTACAATGACATTGAAAGATTTAGCTAATGAAATAATTTCTATAAATTCAAGGTTATAATTGTTTAAATCTAATATTGATATTTAATTTTACGTTGGAAATAATATATAAGAAAAGGAGAGAACGTCATGAAATACGTTATTGGAGTTGATGGCGGAGGAACTAAAACCGAAGCTGTTGCTTATGATTTAGAAGGAAAAATAGTAACAACTAAATTAACTGGATTTGGAAACTTAGTAAATGGAAAAGATGAAGCATTAGATAATATAACTACTGCTATACAAGAAATAATAAATGAAATCGGGTATGAGGGATTACAAGGAATTTATTTAGGATTAGCCGGTTCAGAAGTAGGGAAAAATTCTCAAATAGTTAAAGAAGAAATAAAAGATAAATTTAATATAGATTCAGTGATGATGAATGATGCTAGTTTAGCATTAAAGGCATTACTTAAAGGTGAAGATGGAATTCTTGTAATAGCAGGAACAGGTTCAATTGCATTTGGTATTGCAAACAATGAGCAATTAAGATGCGGTGGATGGGGACATCTTTTAGGAGATGAAGGAAGCGCATATAAAATTTCTATTGAAGCATTCAAAAGAATGATTAATGAAAGAGATTTTGCTCAAGAAAGAAGTGAATTATCACAAGCAATTTTAAATAAACTTCAAATAAATGATGTTGAAGAAATTTTAGGGTTTATATATTCTTCAACAAAGGATGAAATTGCTCAAATGGCAGGACTTGTGTCTAAATATGCAGAGCAAGGCGATGAATATGCGATAAATATACTAAGAACTGAGGGTATTGCAATAGCAAAATCATGTGAAAGTGTATTTAAGAGATTAGGGTTTAGTAAATGTAAAATAGGGTTAGTTGGAAGTGTAATAAAAAAATCACACATTCTAAGAGAAGCTTTTGAAAGCTACCTAAGAGGAAATATTAATGTAGTTGACTTTGTTGATGAAGAAGTTTCACCAGCTAAGGGGGCTTATTATATTTATAAAAGAGAAAATATGTAGTGTTTATAGGAGGAGTTTTTGTAATGAGAAGATTAGGAATTTCAGTTTATCCAAACCATTCATCAATGGACAGGGTAATAGAGTACATTGATTTAGCTGCTAAATATGGGTTTTCAAGAATATTTACTTGCCTTTTATCAGCAGAAGGTAAGTCAACAGAAGAAGTAGTGGCAGAGTTCAAAGTAATGGTTGATGCAGCTAATAAACATGGAATGGAGGTAATAGCAGATTTAGATCCTACAGTATTTAATAATTTAGGAGCTTCAATAACAGATCTTAAAGTATTTAAAGATATGGGATTAAGTGGAATAAGATTAGATATGGGATTCTCAGGGAATGAAGAAGCTATTATGACGTTTAACCAATATGGGTTAAAGGTTGAGTTAAACGTTAGTAATGGAACTAAGTATGTAGATAACGTTTTATCATATAGACCAAACTTAACTAACCTTTATGGATGTCACAATTTTTACCCTCATGTATATACAGGGTTAGGATATGATCATTTCATGAAATGCAGTAAACAGTTCAAAGAATTAGGAATCAAGACTGCAGCATTCGTTAATGCTCCATCAGCTGAATTTGGTCCATGGCCAGTATCAGAAGGGTTGTGTACATTAGAAATGCACAGAAATCTTCCAATAGAAGTTCAAGCTAAGCATTTATTTGCTACAGGATTAATTGATGATGTTATAATAGCAAACTGTTTTGCATCAGAAGAAGAATTAAAAGCTTTAAGTGAAATTAATAAGGAAATGTTAGAATTTTCAGTAGAATTAGTTGATGGAATTCCAGCTCTTCAAAAGACAATAGTTTTAGATGAATTCCACTTTAACAGAGGAGATTGTTCAGAGTATGTTGTAAGATCAACTCAATCAAGAGTTAAATACAAAGGTGAAAGCTTTGAACCATTCAATACAGTGGATATGGAAAGAGGAGACGTTTTAGTTGAATCAGATCTTTATACTAGATATGCAGGAGAATTACAATTAGCTATACAATCAATGAAGAATAGTGGAAAAACTAATGTAGTTGCCAAAGTAGTACCAGAAGAATTATTCTTATTAGATTTAATAGAACCATGGGATAAGTTTGGATTTAAATTAAAGAAATAATTTATTACTTTTATACCATAATATGATTTTTCATCTTATGGTATAAAAGAAATTTTTCTTACATATATAAATTATTTAGAGAACAAATATAATAAAGACAATTTAAATTATCATGTAGAAGGTAAAGGAGGTTCCTAAATGAGTAAGGGAATTAAGATTGTTACAATTGGTGGAGGATCAAGTTATACACCAGAACTTGTAGAAGGGTTTATCAAAAGATATGATGAACTACCAGTAAGAGAGTTATGGTTAGTTGATATAGAAGAAGGAAGAGAAAAGTTAGAAATCGTTGGAGAGTTAGCTAAGAGAATGGTTAAAAAAGCTGGAGTTCCAATGGAAGTACATTTAACTTTAGATAGAAGAGAAGCTCTTAAGGATGCTGACTTTGTTACAACTCAAATGAGAGTTGGATTACTTAATGCTAGAATTAAGGATGAAAGAATTCCATTAAGTCATGGTGTTATTGGTCAAGAAACAAATGGAGCTGGTGGTCTATTCAAGGCATTGAGAACGATTCCTGTAATTCTTGATATAGATAAGGATATGGCAGAGTTATGTCCAAATGCTTGGTTAATTAACTTTACAAATCCAGCAGGAATGGTTACAGAAGCTCTAATTAGATATGGTAAGAACAAGAAGGTTATAGGTTTATGTAATGTTCCAATCGGAATGGAGAAGGCTGCAGCAGATATGTTAGGAGTAGATCATTCAAAGGTTAGATTAGATTTCTTTGGATTAAACCATATGGTATTTGGTAAAGAAATATATGTTGATGGTGAAAAGGTAACTCAAAAGGTTATTGAATCAATAGCAGATGGAAAACTTGGATCAATAGTAAAAAATGTTAAGGACTTTGGATGGGATGCAGATTTCATTAAGTCACTTGGAATGATGCCATGTCCATACCATAGATATTACTATCAAACAGCTGATATGCTTGAAGATGAGTTAAAAGAGTTTGCTAAAGGTGAAACAAGAGCAGAGGTTGTTAAGAGATTAGAAGATGATTTGTTTGAATTATATAAAGACGAGAATTTAGAAGTGAAACCACCTCAACTTGAAAAAAGAGGAGGAGCTTACTATTCAGATGCTGCTTGTAGATTAATTCACTCAATTTACAATGATAAGGGTGATATTCAACCAGTTGATATCAGAAACAATGGAGCAGTTCAAGGTTTAGACAATGATTCAGCTGTTGAAGTTTCATGTTACATTACTAAGGATGGTCCAAAGCCATTATCATTTGGTCCAATTCCAGTAGAAGTAAATGGATTAATCCAAACAGTTAAAACATTTGAAAGATTAGCAATAGAAGCTGCTGTACATGGTGATTACCATAAGGCTCTAATGGCATTAGCATCTAATCCATTAGTACCATCAGAAAGAGTTGCTAAGGTTCTTTTAGATGAATTATTAGAAGCTCATAAAGACTACTTACCTCAATTTAAGTGGTTCTTTGAAAAGAATAAGTAATTATAAAAAGGTGAGATTGTAAAATTTCACCTTTTATTTGATTTAAAAGTGTGTTATCTTGTTATAATAGGCATTTAGTAAGAAGAGGTGTTTTTATGGCAATAAAATTAGTTACGGATAGTACATCATATATTCCGGATGAATTGGTTAAAGAATTAGACATAAGAGTTGTTTCTTTAAATGTAATAATGAATGGTGAAAGTAGAAGAGAAGTCGAATTAGATAATGAGATTTTTTATGATGAAATGGATAAGAATAATGAGATTCCAACCTCATCTCAACCAAGTATGGAAGAAGTAAAATCATGCTTCGAAGATATAGTTAAAAATGGAGATGATGTAGTAGCTGTATTCTTATCATCAAAAATGAGTGGTACATATTCATCGGCGCATTTAATAAAAGAAATGGTCTTAGAGGAATATCCACATGCTAAAATAGAAATTTTAGATTCAAAGTCTAACTGTATGCAAATGGGATTTGCAGTTACAGAGGGTGCTAAGGCTGCAATTAAAGGTGAAGGAATTGAAACTGTTAAAGAGAGAATAAATCATGTTATAAATAACAGTAGATTTGTATTTATTCCAGATACATTAAAGTATCTTAAAAAAGGTGGAAGAATAGGTGGGGCAGCATCTATAGTAGGTACTATACTTCAAATAAAGCCAGTACTTACTGTTAATGATGGTGAAACAACGGTATTAGATAAGGTTAGAACAAAAAAGAAAGCAATAGAAAGGCTTATAAAGTGCTTAGATGATGATACTAAGGATAAGGAAATTGGAGAAGTAATAGTTCATCATATTAATGCAGAAGAAGAAGGGCAATCGTTAGCTGACTATCTAAAAAAA
>JBOFVP010000365.1:0-7528 GCA_051653165.1 Clostridium sp. | reverse complement strand
AATATAATCCTGGTATAGCATATCTTGATTTAGGATTCTCTGGTTTCTCTTCAATAGAAACCACCTTACCATTTCCATCAAATTCAACAACACCAAAAGCTGTAGGATTTTGAACATAATATCCAAAAATACAGGCACCTTTAGCTAAACTAGATGCTTCTTTTAAATGTGAAGAGAAATTTTGTCCATAAAATATGTTGTCACCTAAAATCATAGCAACATTATCATCTCCAATAAATTTCTCTCCAATTATAAATGCTTCAGCTAAACCATTTGGATTTTCTTGAATTTCATAATCTATAGTTAATCCTAGTTCTGAACCATTGTTAAATAGCTCTTTAAAATTAACTATATCTCTTTTAGTTGAAATTATTAATATTTCTCTTATTCCTGCAAGCATTAGTACTGACATTGGATAATAAATCATTGGTTTATCGTATATTGGGACTATTTGTTTTGAAATTGACTTTGTAACAGGATATAGTCTTGTTCCTGAACCACCTGCTAAAATTATTCCTTTCATAGTACCTCCAATTAAATTATTACTAATATAATACTATGAAGATACTTTTAAAAAGACACATAAAATATGAAATTACTTATAAAAAATGTTTCATTATAATAAATATAATCTAATAGTAATTTATAAACTAGATGTAAATTTATTTCTTCAGCTTATAACAAAGAGGTATGAACATACCTCAACAATAATTACAACCAATCAACCATTTAGTAAATGAGGAGATGTATTTTCTGCTCTTACGTTAGCGAATGCTATTTTGGATAGAGTATTACACCACGCTCACATAATAAAGATAGTAGGACTATCTTATAGGACTAAAGATATTTATGAGCTTATGCAACAAGAGCGTAGCAATAATAAACATTAAAATTTTTATTCATTTCCATGTTGTAACTTTTCAACATTTTGATATTGACATTTACATGATATTAAATCAAACTTATAGAATATCCTCAAAGTATAACTATAAAAAATATACCCCATAAGAAACAGCCGGTAATATCTTAAAAGAGATTTTAATGCTAAGAATCCTAATGAAAAGTGGTGCACTGATGTTACAGAAATTAAAGTACCCACAACTGGTGAAAATTTATATATAAGTTCAATTTTAGATTTATATGATAGATATCCCATTAGCTAGGCTGTATCAGGAAGAAATGATATAGCTCTTGTAAATAAAGCGTTAGAAATTGCTCATAATAATTATCCTACTGCTACACCAATTTATCATAGTGACAGAGGATTTCAGTATACAAGAACTGCATTTAAAACCAAGCTAAATTAATACGGGATGACACAATCTATGTCTAGAGTATCTAGGTGCATAGACAACGGCCCCTGTAACGGGGTTCAAGAATTTTTTAAAGATATATTATTTATTTTATATCCAGATATTTGTTCTAAGAAAGAAATGATCAATGCTATACATGGAACTATGGATTATTATATCCACAAGCATCATTTCAACCTGCTTTATATTTAATTTTTTTAATCACTTTGTAAAAATGATATATTCCATTAGCAATAACAATTCCTAAGCTTCCACCTAAGGTATCTATAAAAACATCACTTAACTTTGCAGTTCTTCCTGGAACAAACAACTGATGAAATTCATCTAAGGCTGCATAAGCTAAAATAATTAAAAATCCTAATATTATTCCTTTTCTCACTGGAATATCTAATGATAATATTAATAGTGATAAAAATATAGCTAAAACTAAAAACTGAAAAAAATGAGCAAACTTTCTAACAAAGAAGTTAATTTTTTTCACATCAATTTTTGTACTTTCTCCATCAACTATTACCTGATTACCAATTTGTTGAGATATTTTAGTACTTATACTACTTGATGACTCTCCATTTTGTGACGAATTATAAAATATTATTGCCATACAGCTTAATGTTAAAATTAATAACAATAATGTGCTACTTTTAAACTTCATAAATTCCCCTTTTTATTATAATTCTAGCCACCTTTTTAATGTTTAAATACATTAAATTCTTTTGTTTATTAATTTTATCTATTTTATATTCCAAGTTCTGTGAGTGTAGTGAATAAATTTAAGTTTAATTTATTTTCATCTATTCTATATGTTAAATAATCTGTTATTATTTCTCTTATTTCTATTAATGCTTTTGACACCTTAATTTCTTCTTCTTTTGAAAGCTGCCCATGATTCATTTCTCTATACATAATGTATGAAAATATTGAGGCTGATGAAAGAAGTTTATTTTCTTCTTCTTTTGCAAGAATTTTAGCTTTATGATCTATTCTCATTAAATCATATTTGCTACAAGCATTAAGGTTTACATTAAAATGTATTGTTGCTATTTTAAATTCTTCTATTGTTTCTTTTGGTACATATTTTTTTATAAAACCCTCAACGATACTATTTAATTTAATTGATAAACTCTCCATATTGCCTCCAAGATTTATTAACTTACATTCATATTACACTTCTTCTCGTATAATCCCGTTGTTTCTTCACCAAAATTAATTTTTTCACTTTGTATAGCAAATATGTAATTGTACAGTTCACCTCTTAAAGTACTGATTTAATCACTTATGCCGCTATATCTTCCTTTAGCTAATCTTATATTACATAACTAACTATATTTTCAAACTCTTAATTTCTATTTTATTTTTTCTAATAAACTGCTTTTCATTTAATACACCTAATTTTGTCAGTACAAATTTCACCTTATCTTTAATAATAAAACTTTTAGGATTTGCTTTTCTAAAGCTCACTAAAATCTGAGGGTAGTTCGAGTTAGTATACTTTTTAGCTCTATACATCCTTCCATTAGCTAAATATTCCCAAGGTCTTATCCCATATTGAGATGGATCCCTGAACGGCTCCAGACCTTCTCTCTTTGATAATAGACTTAATATTGATTGATCATGTCTATGTGAAATTAGTTCACTCTCTTCACTATTATTATCAATTAAAATTTCTTTATTTCTACATAACTCTAAATACGACTCCATAATATTCTTACTATTACTATTAACTTTTAGCATTAAATAAGTTGCTAACCTCTGATTCGTATTAGTATACTCAGATTTTTCACATTCCATAGTATTCAATGTTACTTTTTGAGTCCACTGTTTCTCCACTAATGGCAATTCAAATACCATTATATCTTGTTTGCTTTTTTCCAGTGAATTTACCAAGAAATTAACTTTGTTAATGTATGCTGCACCTGAATCACAATAAAATAAATAGTCACCATCATACATTTCTTTCATAGTTTTCAAGATAATATAAGGCTTCCAAAGCCAATATCCTCCCCCTCTTTTTTGGGATAATATATCAATATTTCTTTTATAAAACTCTTCGTCAATATCTTTAGGAGAATATTCTATTACTTTATCAACTTGTCCATATTTATATGCTGTCATGGTATTAAACTTTTGTGCTTCTCTAAAGTTATCATCCGCATAATTTATCGCAATTATCATATTTCTTATTCACTCCTTTCAATAAAATGAATATGTGAATACTATTAATAACACTAGGAATTAACATAATAATAACCTTTGTTAACATCATTCCAGTAACTCCATAATTAAGTTTATTGATAAAAAATGTAGCTAAAGGAATTTGTATACTAGCTGCAATTATATAACTAATAGTTTGATGTTTTATTTTACCAAATCCATTTTGAACATTTACAAATACTCCATTAAAACATACTAAAAATGAATATAATGCACATAATAAAATTAACCACTTGCTAACTTCTAATGTTTTACCTAACCATATCTTAGTTATTAAATCAAATGTTATAACCATAGTTGCTAAAACAATTGCTATTGGTATTAGTAATAGTATTAGTTTTTTAACTTGACTTTTTATATTTTCATATTGACATAAAGCTAAATCTTTAGCTGTTTGTGCCCATACTTGAATTAATAATATTGAGTATAATGTTGGTATCATATTAAAAAGCTTATTTACTATTGAATATTCCGCCACATCACTTGCCCCAATTACCTTTGCAATTATAAAATTATCACTCGTTGTCATTAATAATGATGCAATTTGTAAAATAAAAAAACCTATTCCTATACTATAAAGTATTTTTGCTTCTGTTTTATTATACTTTTTCATTGTTGGTATCATAGATTTATTTTCTTTAAAAATCATAAATGATAATATTACATTAACTAATATATTACATATAGCATATATTGTAGATATTATAACAAGATTAGGTGAAGTCTTCATTACCATAATTGTTAATAGCAACGAAATGATCGATGCTAGTAATTGTGACATTGTAACCAAATGACTTTTTTGAATACCATAAGCTATGGACGTAATTAATCCCATTATAAAATTAATACAAAAACCTATAATGGTTACTATAAATGCAATTGATACTTCACTTGTATTAATAGTCAAATCGCTATATATTTTATTAAAATCGAAGTTAATTATTATTGGTACTGCAACAATTAATATAATTATAGATATTACAGTTATGCTTTTATATGCTGAGGAAACAATTATACTTAATTTTTCAACTTCCTTTTTTGAAAAATATTCTGTAACCTTATTTCTCAAACCATTCCCTATTCCAAAGTTTGATAAAGCAACAAATCCTATTAAGGTTAATATTGTTTGCCATACTCCAAATCTTTCGTCGCCCAAATATTTAAAAGTAATTGGAACTGCAATAAAAGTTATAATTAAATAAGCAATTCTAAATATGTAGTTATATATTGTTTCTTTTGAAATCAAATTCATCTATATAACCCCTTTTATTTCATTGTATAATTCTTCGTATTTTTCTAAGAATTTCTCAACAGTTAATTCTTTTTTATATTCATGATTTTTAATAATATTTCTATTAATTAAAGAATTTAACTCACTTGCCAAACTTATTGGATTTTCTACTTCAAACGTAGAACCCAAATCATATTTATTTATTAAATATCCAATATTTCCATAGTTAGGACCAACTATATACTTGTCCATCATTATTCCATCTGTCATTGGTCCGCTATTTCCTCTAAATTCTTTTCTATATGGTAATAATATTATTTTTGAAATTTTAACCTCCTCTTCATATTCTTCATCTGTTAAAAATTTATTTTTATGAGTTATATTAACTCTATACTTGTTCGCAGTTTCTAAAATAGTACTATATTTTATTTCTTGTTCTATTCCACATATATTAAAAGTGACTGACTTTTTACACTCTGAATTTAAATATTGAAAACTCTCTCTTAGTATATCTAATCCTTTATCACTTCTAGTTCCCCCTAAACAAGAAATTATTATATTACTTCCTTCATCTTTCTCTTTTATATTTTTCAAAAATGAAGGATAATCTACAACTCTGATATTCTTTATTCCTTTACTTTCTAGATATTCTTTAAGATAATGTGAATGCACAACAATACATTCTAAGTTTTTGCAAAACCTCTTAAGCAATATAAATTCAATACGATTCTTAGGCGCCCAGTGCAATGTACCTATATATTTATTTGATGATTTATTAGTAAAATTACTATATATTAATTTATATAAATTATCTAAATATAAAAAATGAACTATTGCACCTTTAACCTCCTTATTAATACTACTAATATACATATTTCTTTCTTTATATGCTTTTATTGGATTTACCTTAAGTTCAGTAAAGTTATATCTTTTTCCTAAAACGCCAGTATTTTTAATTTTATTTAAAGTAGATTCATAAACTTTGTGGTGACCTGTTATACTATTATCAACTAAATATATTCTCATCGTTCCTCCTACACTTCATATTTTCATGAAAATTAACACTAATTATTATAGCTAAAATTAATCCCATATTAACAGCATCATCAATTCTCCATAATACATTTGGCGTTGCTATCATCATTATATTAGTTGTTAAATAATACCCCATTAAACATATTTTCATATTCGTATTCTTTATATTGATTATTTTTTTTAAGACTTTTATAAATAAATATAAAAATACTCCTATTCCTAAAATCCCCAAATTGAATATTATCCATAACCAAAAACTATCTACAACAAATGTATTATATAGATAGTATGCTCCTAATCCTTTTCCAAAAATTAACGAAGTTATACTTTGAGAAATAATGAAAAAAATTATATCTATTTGTGATGCTCTAATACTTAAGCTAGTATCCATAACAAAGGTATTGCTTTCAAAAATAATTTGAAGTCTATGTATAATATAGTTATCAATTAGATTTGAAAATGTGTTATTATTACTGTACATAACTTTAATAACTATACTGACTATTGTTATTATTACACCTAATGTAATCATAAATTTTATTGTTCTTTTGATCATGCCTTTACTTAATATCATATAGATAAAAGTAAGTATTCCTCCTACAAATATTGCTAAAATCATAGTTCTCTCTTGCTGAATAATCCCTGAAATTATTAAGAGAATTAAAAATATTAACATTAAAGCGCTCTTCTTAATACTATTCTTAAATAGAGATATATAAAAAATCATAAACACTATTAAAGATGCAATTAACGATTCATTAGTTCTAAAAATTCTAAATTCCCCCAATTCTCTAGATGCATTAAAAAACTTAATTATTATTAAAACTAATACACTTGATAAAAACAATATCCTTTTATAATTAATAATCTCATAGTTTAATATTCTATTATTTAAAATATACACGCCTACTACAATAAATGTTAAGTATACATATATTATGTTTCTAGCTATTCTTATCGCTTGAGCTCCATATTGCAAATATCCAATTAAACCATATACTATAAATAAAAAAGAGATTCCAAGTAACATTTTTCCTACTGAAGATGTAACAAAGTATTTTAATATATTTTTTTCTTTGTTACAAATTACTCCAATTAAATATATCACCAAAATAATATCTGTTATAGATACTTTAATTCCTTGTATTATCTCAACCCCCAAATCACCAATTCCTGGTATAATACAACTATATAAAAATAATATAAAAATAAAATTCATTTTATATCTATACACTAATATAATTGATATAAAGCTTATTGTTATTAATGCTAATACATTCACTGGATTTAATATATTAATTAATATATTAATTAATAAACAAATAATTAATGTTATTAAACTATATGATTTAAAATTTTTATTACATAGTATTTCTTTCATTTCTACTCCTTATAATTGATTTAATAGTTTTTTAATATTAAAATATGATTTATCTAAAACTTTTGAACATTCAATCAATTTATTAGTTAAGTAATGTTTTTTACTTTTATTTTTGAATTCTCATCATAATTTTATTTCTGAAATTTCTAGAGAACTTGTACAAACCAACCTTCTTTAAAAGCAATGATATATAACCAATACAATTTAAATTGTAAAATTTCTTAAAATTAACAATTATAAATTTGTTAGTTGTTATATCTATATTTAAATTTAACTTCTCATTATATATTTCTACATTATATTTATTGGTAATAGGAGTATGTGTTCCACTTAAATCATTTCCAATATTTTTAACCA
>JBOFVP010000364.1:0-2314 GCA_051653165.1 Clostridium sp. | reverse complement strand
AGTTCATCCAAAAACTGGGTATGAGTATTATAAAGCTAGGGAGTCTTTAACACAGTTTAAAAATTTGAATCTTTTAGCTGCCAAATTGGAAAATGAGGAGCTTAATCTATACTCTTTAAAGGATTCGGATGGTAAAGATATTTTTGTAGTATTTCAAAATTACTCTCCTGGAAAAACTTCTCAAGATGGTATTCGTTGGTATGAAGACCCTCTTAAGTATTTTGGGATAAAAGAGATTTTTTATGGAGAGAGAAAGAATGAAAAAATAAACTCTTATGAAGACATAGTTAAAGATGGATATTTTGAAGAGTTTGATTTAGGATATTTTCCTGGAGCATCATCTATAACAGGATCACCATATAATGTAGAAACTGTTGTAAAAACTGGATATTTTAAAAATGGGTTGAAAAATGGGGTTTGGAAAAACTATGACTCTTCTAGAGGGGATTTAGAATCATTTTTTAGTTATGTTGATGGTGAGTTACAAGGTCCTTATGAAATATATTTTTCTAATGGAGCGTTGAAGGAGAATGGAGAGTATCAAGATGGAAGAAAAGTTATTTTGTGGGAAGCTGGTCCACAATACTGGCCGTCGTATTAGTTTTGTAATGTAATATCTATCAAAGAGTTCGCATATAGAAATTAATCTTTTTAGAAACTTAGGTATTTTATCTTTAATAATCAAAAGTTAGAAAGAGTTAATCTATTTAAATCCAAAATTATTCTTGAAAATAAATTATAAAAAGTTTTAATTTAAGATGAGGAAAACAATTTTATAGGGGGCTAAGTGTGTTAAATGCATCAGAAAAAATAATAGTAAATAAAATTTTACAGGAATTTCAAGAGAAAGATTTTTTAGACTTTTCGTATATAGAGTTGTATGAAAATTTTGGAAATAAAGAAATAGAAAAAGTTTTAAGTAGTTATCATGGTAGTTTTTTTAAGTATTTTAGCTATATAAATAGGAGAATGTCAAGTGGTCATATTCATGCACATGAATCTAGACAGATAAGAGATCTTATAGATAGTTTAAAGAGATTTCTTAGTAATTTAGAAACGATAAAAATTTCTTTAATAGAAGATTATAAAGAAATTATAAAAAAACTGAGTATAATTTTACAAGAGAGTGGTGGAACACCTATTCCAGAGGGATTTAAAGAGTTGGAAATAATAGAAGTTAAGCCGATCTTTTTTTTAAATAATACTATTTCTAAGATAGAAACTAAAAAAAAATTAAAGTTACATCCAATTGGAAATGGTTCTTATGCGGATGTATATAAATTTAAAGATGAAGATTATGAAGAAACATTTACTTTAAAAAAATTAAATAAAAAAGCTTTAGAAAAAGATTTTGATAGATTAAAAAGAGAGTATGAGACAATGAAGAGTTTGAACTCTCCATTTGTAGCAAAGGTCTATAAAATGAATTATGAAGACAAGCAGTATACAATGGAATATTTAGATGATACATTGTACAATTATATTAAAAATAATAATGCATCTTTAAATATTAATTCAAGATATTATATAATAGGACAAATATTAAGAGGATTTGAATATTTAGATAGTAAAAAAATTCTGCATAGAGACATCAGTCCTAAAAATATATTGTTAAAATTTTATGAAGACGACACAATAGTTGTAAAAATTTCAGATTTTGGATTGGTAAAATTAGAGGGTAGTACATTAACAGATCCGAATTCAGAGTTTAGAGGGTCACTAAACGATCCAAAATTAAAAGATATTGGATTTAATAAATACGACTTAACATATGAGATGTATGCACTAACCAGATTGATGGCATATATTTTAACAGGGAAAAGTGCATTTGCAAAAATAACAGATCAAGATATATTAGCATTTTTAAATAAAGGTATTTCTGATAAACAAGAAGAAAGATATCAAAATATATATGAGTTAGGAATAGGAGTACGAAAGCTAATTGGGCAATTAAAATTAAAAGAGGCTAGATAAAAGCTTCTTTAAATTTTATTCAATAAATCGATAATTTTATTAATGGAGTTTGGATGTATATTTGAGTATAAAAAATTGATTTTTTTTTAATAGTTATGTACAATTATGTTTAGAATAATTATGAATCTGTTAACTAAAGATGAAAAATAGGTCCAATTCCTTAAAAAAGGAAGTTGAAGTTTCAATTGATGAAATTGATGTATTTTTAAATAAATCTACAGGAGAAGCCAGTAGTAAAAAGATTGAAAAAGGAAAATAGTGTATATGTGTTAGAAAGCGATAACCATATTTTTAAAGATATTGAAATAAAAACAGATGAAATAGTTTATTGTAGAAGGGT
>JBOFVP010000363.1:0-160937 GCA_051653165.1 Clostridium sp. | reverse complement strand
GTTAGGCACGCCGCCAGCGTTCGTCCTGAGCCAGGATCAAACTCTCAATAAAAAGTTTAATCTTAATCTCAAAAACTTACTCATAAAAAGAATTGCTGGTTTTGTTTATCTATATTCTGTTCAATTTTCAAAGATCATCTTGCGTCTCTCGACTGCTTTTTTATAATAACATTTTAAGTTTTCTTTGTCAACATTTATTTTTAAGTTTTTTTACTTTTTAAAATAAACATTGTTTTTCAAAACTTCGTTTGTTGTCTGTGTTTTCCTGACAACGGATATTATAATAACACGATTCACACCAATCCCCTTCAGTTAATATAATAAAATTCGAAAATTATTATATTAATACTAATGAATGCTCTAAATTACTCGATATTATATATATTGATACACCAGGGTAAGTTACTTATATTTGCCCCACCATTCTCTATTTATAGATACCTTTTTTGCACTTTTATTCTATTTATTTTATACTTACTATAATACAATACTCATAACAATAGCCACGGAGGGTTTAAATGCTATGAAAAAACTTTTAATTTTTAATCTACTATTAACAACTTTATTTATATCAGGATGCTCTGATACAGAAACTCCAAGCAAAAATCAAAGCAATCTTATTTCAATAGATTCTACTAATGAAGATACTTCTATTTATACACCATTTATATTGACTGGCAACAGTATAACACCTTCACCATTTTCAATATTAAACGAATCTTTAATATTTCCTAACTGGGAAGAAAATAATAAAATCTCGTTTATAAAAATTCCTACATCAAATAGTATTTTAAAATCAAGTGATATTACAAAACAATTAGACAACTATACTTCTTCACTTGTTTTATTAAATGATAATATATACTTTGGTGATTCTTCTAAAAATAATAGTTTATCGCTAATTACTCCTTCATCAAAAGAAGTAATACAATTAAATAGTAATTCTGTACATATGTTATCTGCATTGGATGAAAGCTTATATTATATTAATATACAAGACCAAAAACTATACTCATATAATACATCTACTAAAAATGGTGGAGCAATATCTTTAGACAGGGTTGGTAAGTATATAATAAATAATAACTTTATTATTTATCAAAACTTAAGCGATAATAATAAGCTATATAAAATAAAGTTAGACGGTTCTAGCAGAGAGGTATTATCCTCATTTGCTGTTGATAGCTTTGCTGTTTATAAAAATCAATTAATAGTTTCTAATAGCGAAGATAACAATTATATTTACCACATAAATCCCATGACGCTAGATTCTAAAAGATTATTACTAACTTCTTCCCATGATATTAAATCTATTAATGACAGAGTATTTTTTATAAATAACCTAAAAGGTAATACCCTGTGTGAATTATCATTAGATTTAGAAAAGAATTCAGCTTCATTCAAAATCTTCAATAATAATTTCACCACTGAATACTACCCTTCCTCTAAAGGTATATTTATTAGAGAAGGTAGTAACACAAACTCAATACATTATATTTCTTTAGAATAGCAAAATGAGGGTGTAGACAAAACTACACCCTCATTTTATAAACTGTTAACTATCTCTTTATATTTAATTCCTCTTATCATAAAATTAGGGAACATATCAAAAGATGCACATGCTGGCGATAATGCAACAACATCACCATCACTAGCTAAAGCTTTAGCCTTTAATACAGCCTCTTCTAAATTACCAACTTTATGAATCCTAATATCCACACCTTGATCATCTTTTAATTTAACAAAAACATTCTCTATCTTGTTAGCAGTAGCTCCCATTATAATTAATTCCTTTATATAATGATGTCCCTCATTAGCTAGAGGATCAAATGGAATATTCTTATCATATCCACCTGCAATCAATATTATCTTTTTGTCAAAAGATCTTAATGCAGCTAAAGTCCTTGTAGGACTAGAATCTATTGAACTATTATAATATTTTACGCCATCTATCTCCCTAACAAACTCACCTCTATGTTCAACTCCTCCAAAAGTTTCTGCAACCTTCTTCATACTCTTTGTTGATACATCATCAGCAGTTGCTAAAAATGCCGTCAAATAATTTTCTACATTATGCATACCTTTAATAACTATATCTTTCTTTTCCACAACCTTAACATCTTTTAAATATAAGTTACCATCTTCATAGTATGCACCATCTTGTATTCTTCTCTTAGATGAAAATTCTCTTACCTTACTCTTTGCTTCTTTAGCAAATTCATGAGTTATATCATTTTCCCTATTTACAATCAATACATTATCAGCATTTTGATACAAGAAGATATTCTTTTTAGCATCAATATATTCCTGCATATCCTTATGCATATCTAAGTGGTTTGGCGATAAATTTGTACATACAGCTACATCAATAGGTGAATCCATTGTCATAAGCTGAAAACTTGATAACTCTAAAACAACTTTATCTGTTTCTTGAATTTCTTCTATTTGAGAAAATAAAGGTGTTCCTATATTTCCACCTACCCAAGTTTTATATCCCTCTTCTATAAGTAATTTTGATATTATAGTGGTAGTTGTTGTTTTACCATCACTACCAGTAACTCCAAATACCTTACCTTTACAGTATCTAACAAACTCTTCCATCTCTGAAGTTATATATGCACCCTCATTCTTAACTCGAACTAAAGCTTCACAATCAATTCTCATAGAAGGAGTTTTAAACACCACTTCAAATCCTGTTAATTTATCTAAATATCCTTCACCTAAAATTAAATCAACACCTTTATTCTTGAAATCTATTGAAACTTCCCCTAAATCTTTTTCGCTTTTAACATCAAACGCACTCACATTAGCACCTAATTTTAATAAAAAGTTTATCAAAGGTATATTACTTACACCTATTCCAACAACAGCAACCTTTTTATCTTTTATAAATTTTTTAAACTCATCAAAACTTTTTTTCATTAAACTTCCTCCTGTCATTTAAATATATATACTATATATCCTACTAGCTTAAGTCTGTCCCATTTCTTTCTAATTATAACACTTCAAAAAAATTTTTACTATAAAGTTTAGTTTTAATATCTAAACCCATACATATTCTTGTAAATATCAACTAAAGATATCCCTTCTTCTCTTATCTCTTTAACCCTAACATCAGATACAAATACTCCATTCTTTAAGAATAATGCCCTATCTAGTATGCACTCTACATCCCTAACTAAATGACTTACTATTATCATACTAGATTTTTCATCAAAACTTTCTACTATTGTATTCATTATTTCTTCTCTTCCAATAATATCGACAGATGCCAATGGTTCATCCAACAAATACAATACTCCTTTTATAGACAATGCTAATGCTAAATGAACTTTTTCACTTTCCCCCTTAGATAAATACTTTATTTTTCTTCTAAAGTCAATACCAAATCTACCTAACAACATATTCGCCTTCTCTTTATCGAAAGTATTAAAATATTTATCATAATATTCTACACTATCCCGAACAGTCCACCCCTTTGAAAGAATCGCTTTATCACTAACGTATCCTATTTGTTCTTTATATATTGGCTCAAAATTTCTATCATTGAATAAATACACTCCTGTATAATCATTTATGTGACCTGCTAATATTTTTATCAATGTACTTTTACCTTCTGCATTCGGTCCAAGTATGCCAACTATTTCTCCCTCTTTTAATTCTAAATTTATATTATTTAATACATTTTTATATTTATAGGACTTTGTTATCCCTTTTAATTCTATCATTTTACTACCTCGCCTTAACTCTATTTATGTTTTTCACTATCCAAACCACTTCCATACACATTGTTAGTAAATAGATAAACATTGTGTACCAAATATTAAGACCTCCATAGCCTGCAGTCCCAACAAAATACATAAATATAATAGGCAAACCATCATTTACCCAAATAAATGACTTTCCAATCCAAACTATAATATACCCTACAATGTATGTGACAATAACAATCCACTTCTCTATGTTATATATATTCTGTATCATAGAAGCTATTATTACTGATAATGAAAATATAACTCCACAAACAAGACTTACAAGTAAAAAATATAAAATCCCTGTTGATAACTCTCTCACCATAATCATATCGAACTCAATTTCACCTATAAACAACATTGCTATATAAGCTAATGATACTATTGTTATTAATAAATATATCAATAATACTTGAAGCCAAAACTTTGTAATTCTTTTGAGTTTTTGCTTGTTATCTAACGGTAAAATATCTAGTAACTTATTCCCCCTTGCAAAAGTTAAATAATACCCAGCAATAGGGTATAAGGTTATTATTTTAGGTATTATAGATCCTATAGTAAATATTATTATAGCCAAAAGAGGCATTATTAGCATAAATAACATTCCAAACAAGAAATTCTCATCCATCATATCATTTATATTTATTTCTAACTTTAAACTTGTCATTGAAAGACATATTAAAATATTCATTGCAGCAAACACAGCCGCACCCCATAACATAAACCTTCCCCAAGGCATTTCTTTATATATATTCCTAATAAACTTCATATAATCCCACCCTCACCTTATTATTTAAGTAATTATACCACCAAATACTTATTTTTCCAATATGACCTAAAATAAATCGGTAGTTACTCTGTAACTACCGATTTCAATTAAAATTCTAAACTATTTGCTATGAAGCTTTCAAGTTCACTTATTTTAACTCTCTCTTGCTCCATTGTATCTCTATGTCTTATTGTTACTGACTCATCTTCTAAAGTATCAAAATCTATTGTAATACAGAAAGGTGTTCCTATTTCATCTTGTCTTCTGTATCTCTTACCTATACTTCCAGCTTCATCAAATTCAATATTAAACTTTTTACTTAAATCTCCATAAACCTCTAAAGCTTTATCTGATAACTTCTTTGAAAGAGGTAATATTGCAGCTTTATAAGGTGCTAATGCTGGATGGAAGTGCATAACTGTTCTTACATCTCCACCTTCTAATTCTTCTTCATCATATGCATCTACTAAGAATGCCAATGCAACTCTATCTGCTCCTAATGATGGTTCTATACAATAAGGTACATACTTTTCATTAGTAGTTGGATCTAGATATGTCATATCTTGCCCTGAATGTTCTGCATGTTTCTTTAGATCATAGTCAGTTCTATCTGCTATTCCCCAAAGCTCTCCCCAACCAAATGGGAATAAATATTCTATATCTGATGTTGCATTTGAATAGAATGATAATTCTTCTTCTCCATGGTCTCTTACTCTTAAGTTATCCTTATTAGCTCCTAAGTTTAATAAGAATCCAAAGCAATAATCTTTCCAGAAGTTAAACCATTCTAAATCTGTTCCTGGTTTACAGAAGAATTCTAATTCCATTTGTTCAAACTCTCTTGTTCTGAATATAAAGTTACCTGGAGTAATTTCATTTCTGAAAGATTTACCAATTTGAGCTATTCCAAACGGAACTTTCTTTCTTGATGTTCTTTGTACAGCTTTAAAGTTAACAAATATACCTTGTGCCGTTTCCGGTCTTAAGAATATTTCATTTGCTGAGTCCTCTGTTATACCTTGGAATGTCTTAAACATTAAGTTGAACTTTCTAATATCTGTGTAGTTCATCTTTCCACACTTAGGACATACTATATTATTTTTTTCAATGTATTCTTTTAATTGATCATTAGTCCATCCATCTGCCGATGCAACCTCTGCACCATTTTCAGTCATATGATCTTCTACAATTTTATCAGCTCTAAATCTAGCCTTACACTCTTTACAATCCATTAATGGATCTGAGAATCCACCAACATGCCCTGACGCAACCCATACTTGTGGGTTCATTAATATTGCACAATCTACACCTACATTGTAAGGGCTTTCTTGAACAAACTTCTTCCACCAAGCTTTTTTAACGTTATTTTTAAATTCTACTCCTAATGGACCGTAATCCCATGAGTTTGCTAATCCTCCATATATATCTGATCCTGGGAATACAAATCCTCTGCTTTTACAAAGTGCAACTATCTTATCCATAGTTTTTTCTACTGCCATTTCTCTTACCTCCACGTTTTATTTTTTATAAAATAAAAAAAGCCTCATAACCACAAAGGGACGAAATTATATTCCGCGGTTCCACCCTTTTTGGCTTAAGCCCATCTTTTCTTAACTACTTACACTCAAAAGCTCCCTTCACTTAGTATTGCTAGTGATTTTCACCATCCATCACCTCTCTATAAAACAATTTCTAAACTACTCCTCTTTGTCATCATGTATATTAAATTATATATTAATTTTATCAAAACAGTTCTTGTTGTCAAGTAAAACTATACTTATTTTACATATATTTAGAAAACATTTTATACCTCATATTAAATAATTATAATATAAGCAAAAAGAGTTTTATAACAATAGACTTTTTGAATCTATTCTTATAAAACTCTTAAAATAAAAATGGCTCCGCGAAGAGGACTCGAACCTCCAACCTGTCGGTTAACAGCCGAATGCTCCACCATTGAGCTATCGCGGAATGTTATTGCATATTTATTATAGCATGTTCAAATAAAAAATCAAGTACTTTTTTCAATTTCTTGATTTTCTTTATTTATCTCATACTCTATATATACTCATTTATCTAATAAATGTTCCTATCATTTTTAAATTTGCCTAAATTATTTATCAAGTTATTTCTAGCATTAGGTAGAGTTTATAAAAATATAAAATGCAGTATTAGACTTTCATCCAATACTGCATATAATTACTTACTTGGTTTCATTGTTGGGAACAGGATTACGTCTCTAATTGATACTGAATCAGTTAAGAACATAACCATTCTATCTATTCCTATTCCTAATCCACCTGTCGGTGGCATCCCTGTTTCTAAAGCACTCATGAACTCTTCATCGATCATGTATGCTTCATCATCACCAAGATCTCTTTCTCTTTCTTGTTGTTCAAATCTTTCTCTTTGAACTATAGGATCATTTAACTCTGAATATGCATTACATACTTCTCTTCCATAAATAAATCCTTCAAATCTTTCTGTGAATGCCTCATTTCCTCTCTTCTTCTTAGTTAAAGGTGAGATTTCAACTGGGTAATCACATATAAATGTTGGTTGAATCATATGCTCTTCAGCATACTCTTCATATAATACATTTAATACTTCTCCCTTAGTTACAGTGTTTAATGGCTTAGGGAATTCTAGGTGCTTTTCTTTTGCTATTGCTTGAGCTTCTTCATCACTAGCAATATTATTGAAATCTATTCCTGCATATTCCTTAACAGCATCAACCATTGTAATTCTTCTCCATGGTGGAGTAAAATCTATCTCAGTTCCTTGGTATACTACTTTAGTAGTTCCATGAACCTTTTCACATACATAAGCAATTAATTGCTCCATTATTTCCATCATATCATTATAATCAGCAAAAGCTTCATATAATTCTATCATTGTAAACTCAGGATTATGTCTTATTGATAAACCTTCATTTCTGAAATTTTTACCCATATCATAAACTTTTTCAAAACCTGCAACTATACATCTCTTTAGGTATAACTCAGTTGCAATTCTTAAATACATATCTATATCTAATGCGTTATGATGAGTTATGAATGGTCTTGCAGCAGCTCCACCAGCAATTGGTGAAAGAATTGGAGTCTCAACCTCTAAGTATCCTCTATTATCTAAGAATTCTCTTACTGCTCTTATTATTTTAACTCTCTTTAAGAAAGTGTCTTTTACTTCTGGGTTTGTTATAATGTCCACTTCTCTTTGTCTATATCTTAAGTCTGGGTCTTTTAATCCATGCCATTTTTCTGGTAATGGTTTTAGTGATTTACATATTAATTCAAAGCTAGTTACTTTAACTGAAACTTCTCCAGTTCTTGTTTTAAAAACTTCTCCTGTTGCAGCAACCCAATCTCCTAAATCATATGTTTTATATGATTTTAAGGCTTCTTCTCCAACTTCATCAATCTTTATAAATAATTGAATCTTTCCATCTCTGTCCATTATATCTGAGAATACAACTTTTCCTTGCCCTCTCTTAGACATAATTCTTCCTGCAACTGTTACTTCTTGTCCTTCTAAACTTTCAAATCCAGCTTTAACTTCTTCTGATGAATGTGATTTATTAACCTTATAAACATCAAAAGGGTCCTTTCCTTGGCTTTGAAGTTCTGCTAGCTTCTCTCTTCTTAATGCTTCTTGTTCACTAAACTGAGATTCCAGCTCTTGTATATTCATTTCTTCAGTTGACATTAATATCCCTCCGTTACACTCTTCTTATTCCTAAAATTTCAAACTTATTTTGTCCGTCTGGTACTTGAACTTCTATTATATCACCAATCTTCTTTCCAATCAAAGCTTCTCCAACTGGTGATTCATTTGACAACTTAAAGTTCATTGGATCTGCTTCTGCTGAACCAACTATTGTGTATTCAACTTCTTCATCAAATTCATAATCTTTTATCTTTACAATACTTCCTACAGAAACAACATCTGTTGAAATTTCTGATTCATCTACAACTTGTGCATTCTTTAACATATTTTCTAATTGAATTATTCTTCCTTCTGTAAAAGCTTGCTCGTTTTTAGCTTCATCATACTCTGAGTTTTCACTTAAATCTCCATATCCTAAAGCTACTTTTATCTTTTCAGTTATTTCTTTTCTCTTAACTGACTTTAAGAACTCTAATTCATCTTCTAGTTTTTTAACACCTTCATAAGTCATTACGTATTTTTTTTGCTCGCTCATATTTTACTCCCCTTTAAAAACCTATTTTATAGTGGCTTATTTTTTTTGTGTATTCTTTATAGTTAAATATACTTGAAATCATTTAAGTTATTATAAAGCAGCCTTTATAATATGTCAATAAATTCTATTATAGCATATCCTCTATAGAAATTAATTATACACAGTTTTTAACCTAATTATAACCTTGGATTAAATTATTATTATTTTAATCTATGTTTATTACAAAACTTATTATTTATTCACAATAATTCTTATACTCTTCAAGGATTTTCATGGCTTGTTTGCTATCTTCAACTGTATTAATAGTATTTCTAAACTCAGAGCTATTAGGTAACCCTTTGATATACCATGAAGCATGCTTTCTCATTTCTCTTATGGCTTTATATTCACCATCATACTTTATAGCAAGTTCATAATGTCTAATACACATATCAATTTTATCTTTTGCAGTTACTTCTAAAAGTTCCTCTCCATTTAGCTTTCTTTCTATTTGTTTGAAAATCCATGGATTTCCCATACTACCTCTTGCAATCATTATTCCATCGCAATTAGTTAACTCTTTCATTTTTAACGCATCCTCTGGTGTAAATACATCCCCGTTACCAATAACAGGAATATCCACTGCTTCTTTAACATCTTTAATTATGTTCCAGTCAGCTTTACCCTCATACATTTGCTGTCTAGTTCTTCCATGGATTGCAATTGCATCTGCTCCAGCTGCTTCTAAAGCTTTCCCAAATTCAACTGCATTAATATTATCATTATCGAAGCCCTTTCTAAACTTAACTGTTACAGGCTTTGTTGATACTTTTTTAATTTCTTCAACTATCTTAGCAGCTAATTTAGGATCTTTCATCAATGCTGAACCTTCACCATTTTTAATAATTTTAGTTGCTGGACATCCCATATTTATATCTAATATACAAATGTCATCTCTATCATTAAAATGATCCTTTACCACTTGAGCCATTATCTCTGGTTCATTTCCAAATATTTGTGCCGCAACTGGCATTTCTTCTTCCGCTATTCTTAGTAGTGTTTTAGTATTTTCACTTCCATAATATAATGCTTTAGCACTAACCATTTCAGTATATACTAGTCCACATCCCATTTCCTTGCATAACCCTCTGAATGAAATATCAGTTACTCCAGCCATTGGTGCAAGAAATATATTATTATCAAAATGTAGATTTGCTATTTTCATCTATACTTACTCCTTATTCTTCTTGTAAAGTATTCTTAATCCCTCTAGCGTTAAATCCCCATCTACTCTGTTTATTATTTTAGTTTCCTTAGCTATTAAGTTTGCAAGTCCCCCAGTAGCTATTACTATAGGCTCTTCATTGCACTTGTTTTTCATCTCTTGTTTCATTTTGCTTACTATATACTCAACCTGCCCAATATATCCATATAGAATACCAGCTTGCATACTAGTTATAGTATTTTTACATATTATATTTTTAGGAACTTCCAATTCCACTCTTGGAAGCTTTGCAGCTCTTTCATATAAAGCTTCTGAGGATATTTTTACTCCTGGAACTATACATCCACCTAAATAATCCCCTGTTGAGTTTAATGCACAAAATGTTGTTGCTGTACCAAAATCAATGATTATTGCTGATTTTTTATATAACTCAAATGCCGCAACTGCATTAACAATTCTATCTGCTCCAACCTCTTTAGGATTATCGTATTTAATATTTATACCTGTTTTAATCCCTGGCCCTACTACTATAGGCTCTATTGAGAAACATTTTCTAATCATATTTTCTAAAGAATGCATTATATTAGGAACTACAGACGAAATAATTATTCCCTTAACCTCTTTTGGATCTAACCCACTTTGAGTGAATAATTGCATTACTTGTATTCCATATTCATCTGATGTTTTTTTAGCATCAGTTGATATTCTCCAACTTGCAATGTATTTATCATCCTTATTTACTCCTAAAACTATATTTGTATTGCCCACATCAACTAGTAATATCATAAAAGCACCACCTTAATATAATTAAAAGCAGCTAAAAGCTGCCTTTATTTAATAAACCCTTTTTTACAATCAATATAATTTTAACAATTCAAGGATATTTGTCAAGAGTTCTACAAATTAGAATAAACCAACAATTTCTCCATTTTCTAAAATATCCATGTTATTTGCAGCCGGAACCTTTGGTAATCCTGGCATTGTCATAACATCCCCTGTTAATGCAACTATAAAACCTGCTCCATTTGATACTCTAATTTCTTTAACCGTTATTGTAAAGTTTTCTGGTCTTGCCAATAAGCTTGGATTATCTGATAAAGAATATTGAGTTTTTGCCATACATATTGGAAGCTTATCTAATCCAAATTGCTCTAATTCTGCTATTTGTTTTTTAGCAGCTGCAGTAAATATAGCACCTTCTCCTCCATATATTTCTTTAACTATTGCATTTACCTTATTTTCTATGCTATCTTCCATATTATAGATAGGAGCATAATTACTTTCTTCATTTTCAATTGTATCAACAACTATTTCCCCAAGTTCTAGTGCACCTTCTCCACCCTTAGCCCAAACTTCTGATAAAGCTATTTTTACGTTATTTTCTTTACAGTGCTTCATTATAAAATCTATTTCTTCATTACTATCACTTACAAACTTATTTATAGCAACTATTACTGGAACATTAAATTTCTTTATATTTTCTATTTGCTTATCTAAATTTACTATTCCTTTTTTTAACGCCTCAACATTTGGAGTATTTAAATCTTCCTTTTTAACACCACCATGATGTTTTAATGCTCTAATAGTTGCCACTACAACAACTGCATTAGGTGTTAACCCTCCATATCTGCACTTAATATCTAAGAACTTTTCTGCTCCTAAATCAGCTCCAAACCCTGCTTCTGTTACAACTATATCTCCCATCTTTAAAGCAAGCTTAGTAGCTATAATTGAATTACATCCATGTGCAATATTAGCAAAAGGTCCTCCATGAATAATTGCAGGTGTATTTTCAAGAGTTTGAACTAAATTAGGTTTTATAGCATCCTTCATTAATAATGCCATAGCACCTTGCACATTTAACTCTCTTGCGAAAACAGGTTCACCTTTTAAGTTGTACGCAACTACAATATTACCTATTCTTTCTTTTAAATCCTTTAAGCTATTTGATAAGCAAAGTATGGCCATAATTTCTGATGTAACAGTTATCATAAATCCATCTTCTCTTAAGAATCCATTTATTTTACCACCCATACCAACAACAACACTTCTCAAAGCTCTATCATTCATATCTAATACTCTTTTAAATACAATTCGTCTTGAATCAATCTCTAATATATTTCCATGATGTATATGATTATCTATAGCTGCAGCTAATAAATTATTAGCTGATGTAATAGCATGCATATCTCCTGTGAAATGTAGATTTATATCTTCCATTGGCACCACTTGTGAATATCCACCACCAGTAGCACCACCTTTTATACCAAAAACAGGTCCTAAAGACGGCTCTCTTAATGCAATAACTGCATTTTTACCCATCTTACAAAGTCCTTGTGCTAATCCAATAGTTACAGTAGATTTCCCCTCTCCCGCCGGTGTTGGATTAATAGCTGTAACTAAAACTAACTTACCATCTTTTTGATTTTTATTTTTTTCTAATACATCCAATGAAATTTTACATTTATATTTTCCATATAAATCAACATCATCTTCTCCTAAATTTAATTTCTTTGCTATTTTTAAAATTGGTTCCATTTTTGCTTCTTGTGCAATTTGAATATCTGTTTTCATAAAAATACCCCTTTTATTAAAGATTCTTTTACCACATATTATAAAGTAATTATACCATTTGTACAAAATTTTTTAAATATTAAAGTCGAATATTTTTAACATTTTTACCAAAATCTTTCGCTTACATATACTTTTATATATAAAAATAAGAGTTCTAAATATTAGAACTCTTATTAGTATTAAGAATTTGCGAATATTTCTTCAAACTCCACTCCATCAAGTTTTTCTTTTTCAAGAAGTGCTTGTGCAACTGCATGAAGTTTATCTTCATTTTCTGAAAGTATTTTTTCAGCTCTTTTGTATGCTTCATCGATAAGATCTTTAACTTCACCATCGATTTTAGCACCAACTTCTTCACTGAAGTTTCTACTTCTTCCAAGATCTCTTCCTAAAAAGACCTCACTTTGCTCTCCACCATAAGCAATTGTTCCAAGCTTATCTGACATACCATATTCCATAACCATAGCTCTTGCTATTGCACTAGTTCTATCTATATCATTTTTTGCACCTGTACTAATATCGCCCAGTATTAACTGCTCTGCTACTCTTCCACCTAATAAACTTACCATTTCATCTCTAAGCTTAGATTTTGATGTGTAAGATTTATCCTCTGTAGGAAGATGCATTGTATATCCACCAGCTCTTCCTCTTGGAATAATACTAATTTCATGAACTGGATCTGCATTTTCTAAGAATTTAGCAACTACAGCGTGCCCTGCTTCATGATAAGCTGTTAATCTTCTATCTAACTCACTAATAACTCTACTCTTTTTCTCTGGACCTACAACCACTCTAGTAATTGCCTCTTCCATCTCTTGCATAGTTATTTGTTTCTTTTCTCTTCTTACTGCTAATAAAGCTGCCTCATTAGCTAAATTTTCTAAATCTGCACCACTAAATCCTGGCGTTCTTTTAGCTAAAACTTCTAACTCAACTTCTTCAGCTAAAGGTTTCTTTTTAGTATGAACCTTTAATATTTCTTCTCTTCCTTTAATATCAGGAGCTCCAACAAATATTTGTCTATCAAATCTTCCTGGTCTTAAAAGTGCTGGATCTAATATGTCTGGTCTATTTGTAGCTGCAATCATGATGATTCCTTCATTAACTCCAAAACCATCCATCTCAACAAGAAGTTGATTTAGAGTTTGTTCTCTTTCATCATGTCCTCCACCAAGACCTGCTCCTCTTTGTCTACCCACTGCATCTATTTCATCTATAAATATTAAGCACGGAGCGTTCTTCTTTGCTTCTTGGAATAAATCTCTTACTCTTGAAGCACCAACTCCAACAAACATTTCAACGAAATCTGAACCTGAAATACTAAAGAATGGTACCCCAGCTTCTCCTGCAATAGCTTTTGCTAATAGAGTTTTACCTGTTCCCGGAGGACCAACTAATAAAACCCCCTTCGGAATTCTAGCTCCCATTTCTGTGTATTTAGCTGGTAGCTTTAAGAAATCTACAATCTCTTCTAACTCAGCTTTTTCTTCATCTGCCCCTGCTACATCTTTAAATGTTACCTTTTTCGAGTCAGGAGTTGCCATTTTGGCTCTACTTTTACCAAAATTCATAACTCCACGTCCTCCACCACCACCTTGTGATTGTTGAGTTAACACAAATAAAAATACTAAGAACAGTACAATCAATAATATAGTTGGTAATATAGATAACCATGCACCACTATTTGAAGGCGCTTCAAAATCTATTCTTACATCTGATCTAGGATTTTCTTTCATTAATAAAGTCAACATTTCTTCTGTTGAATATGTTACAAAAGCTTTATTATCCCTTGTTTTTCCTTCTATTGTCATACCATCTTCTTGAACGCTTATACTTTGTATCTCATTACTCTTCCACTTCTCTTGGAAAGCACTATAAGGTATAGTTTCTGATCTATTACCTGACTCTACCATAGCTACAGAAGCGAAGATAAGCACTATTGAGATTATAATCCAAACTGCTGCACCTGAAACCTTTTTCATAAAAGTTCCCCCTCTCTTCTAGTTAAATAAAATTTTACCATAGGCAATATTTAAATACAACAAACTATTACCCTTATTTTTCGTATACTTCTCTTTTTAAAATCCCTATATAAGGAAGATTTCTATACTTTTCAGCATAGTCAATTCCATACCCAACAATAAACTCATCCGGTACATCAAACCCTATATACTTAACATCTATTTCTGCTCTTCTTCTAGCTGGTTTATTTAATAAAGATACTATCTCTATACTACTTGCCTTTCTAGCTTGTAAATACTTTAATAAATAGCTTAAAGTCACTCCACTATCAACTATATCTTCAACTAGTAGTATATGTTTATTTTCAATACTATGGTCTAAATCCTTTAATATTCTTACAACACCTGAAGTTTCTGTTGAATTCCCATAGCTAGAAACAGCCATAAAGTCAATTTCACACGGTATTGTTATTTTCTTAATTAAATCAGCTGCAAATAATACTGAACCCTTTAGTACACCAACTACTAATAACTGTTTACCTCTGTATTCTTCATTAATTTTTTCTGCTATTTCAGTTATCCTCTGTTGCAAAACCTCTTCTGTAAATAATACTTCTTTAATGTCTTCTCTCATCTTAAATATCCTTTCCTTGGAATGTTATTCTTAAAATTTTCTTTGTATCCTTTGTTACCTTAAATAACTCAGATGTCTTTACACCAACAATCCAACCTATATTATCACCAAATTGGACAATAGGAATAAGATCTCTTTTTTCTGTAGGTATTTTACTATTTATAAAAATATCTTTTATTTTTTTATTCCCATTCATACCTAACGGTTGTATCTTATCACCATTTCTTCTCTTTCTAATGATAATATTACCATTAATTTTGTCATAATCAAAATATTTTATATATTTATTATTATTAAAATTTATATCTTTTTCTATTATATCAAATATTATTGAATTTTTCTCAAATTCATACCTATTTTTTAAATTATTTTTATCTATTACTATTTCTTCATTAATAATCTTTTTCTCAACTCTTAATTTTAATTCTATATCTCCATAAACATTCTTTACTACAACATTGTTTGGCAAGTGTATTTCTTTGTTTGTCTCAAAGTCAAAAAGTTTTATAGCATCTTCAATATGCTTCATTTCAAAATCATATTCACTTTTTGAAATCTTACCTAACGCTTTTCTTAAAATTCTAGATAGCACTGAAAAATGTTCATCTTTAACTTTTTTATTTACTACCACTGTATTATTATTAATAGAAACATATTTTTCAAATTTCTTTTCACATTCCTGCTCTATATAACTTGAATCTTGGTTAAGTAACCCAATCATTCTATTCACAGATGCAACTAAATTCGGATTAAAGTTTTCTTGCAAATAAGGAATGATATCAAGTCTGATTTTATTTCTGCTGTAATCTCTCTCTGAATTACTTTCATCAATTCTTGGTTTCAGATCAAAAATTTCACAATATCTTTCTATACTCTTTCTATCAATTCCTAAAATCGGTCTAATAAACTTATTCTCTCTCATTACAGGAATCCCACATAATCCTTCTATACCAGTACCTCTAGCTATTCTCATAAGTATAGTCTCCACCTGATCATTTGCATTGTGAGCTGTAGCAATTTTGTTATATCCATATTCCTTTGATATTTTATCAAAAAATTCATATCTTACTTTTCTACCAGCTGTTTCTGTTGATATAGCATATTCATCAGAATATTTTTTTATATCTTCCCTATGCACATAAAAAGGCACTCCTATTTTCTCACAAAACGCCTCTCCATATTCCTCATCTTTAAATGCTTCATACCCTCTTAGAAGATGATTTATATGTGCTGCACCTAACTCTATTTTCAACTCGTCCTTTAACTCTGTTAATAAGTTTAATAGACATACCGAATCTGGTCCTCCTGAAAATGCTACTAGTACTTTATCCCCATCATTTATTAGATTATTATTTTTTATAAACTTTAATACTTCATCCTTCAATAGTGTTCACCAATCCTATATATAAAATTAATCGCTCATATATTAAATTTTCCATTTACTCTTATACTATATAATACCCATATTATGTTTAGGTGTAAACACACTTTGCTTAACCAATATAAATCCTTTTTAATTTTATACTTTTTAATAACATTTAAAAAAGAATCCCAAAATATATTTTTAGGATTCTTTTTAAACTAATACATCGAATACACTTTAGATACTAAAATAGTCATATCATCCTTAATTTGGCCTCTTCCCAAATCTCTAGCTGTCTTTAAAATATCTCCTGCCATAACCTTAGGGTCACTACTTCCCTTTTGCAAGTAATCCTCTAGCCACACATAATCCCCAACATTTCTCTTATCAATATCTATAACTCCATCACTAACAGTTATTATCATATCTCCTTCTTTCAAATTTACCTTAACCTCTTCTAACTCAATACTATCAACCAACCCAAATGGAGGTACATTTGTTGTTATCGCTTTAACCACTTCTCCTCTTTTTATGAAACTTGTCGTAGCACCTACCTTTATAAAACTCCCCTCTCCTGTATAAGTATCAACAACACCTAAATCTAACGTTGCAAACTTCTCATCTTCTTCAAACTTCATTCCCATAATTGTGTTTATTGTATCCACCGCACATTTTTCATCAAATCCAGATTCTAAGAACTGCTCTACCAAATCAACAGTTATCTTACTCTCTTTTCCAGCCTCAGGACCTGATCCCATACCATCACTTATTACAGTTATATATTTTCCGTTAACAACTTTCCCAAAGCTATAATAATCACCACTATAATCTTCTCCATCTTTTATTTCCGTAGCTGCACCAGAAACCAACTTAAACTTTGGCATTTCATTTATTACCATTACATATTCCCCACCATCAGGATTTACACGACTCTCATCCTCATTCACAATCATCGGGTTCTTAACATATAAATTAATTACTTCTAAGACTTTCTTTTGAGAATACTTGCCTTCGATATATTCTTCAAATTTTATTTTTATTTTCATTCTGCCACTCTTATCTATATAACTAAACACCTGCAAATACTTTATATCATTCTTATTAAAAGCTTTTTTAAGACTCATCTCTAAATTCCCACAAATCTCTATATCACCTTTAAAATCCATAACCATTTTATCAACGCTATTTGCTACATTTTTTATATGAGTCGCTAACAATCTCCTTCCCTCTTCTAGTTTACTTCTTCTCATCTCCTCAATAAGCAACCCTTTAACAGATTCTTCAGTAGCCTTTTTCAATTTTAATTTTTTATCACATTTATCTTTAAGCGCAGTAGGAAATAAAAAATTTCCATCTTCGCAGGTCTTTATCATAAACATAAATGAATTATAAGTCTGACTAAACTCCTTATCCCAACACACCTTACACTTTTTACACTCAGCACAAACCCTATCAGCAACACCATCTACAAGGGCTGTACTTCTGTTTTTATTTAATAATTTATTATTATTCCCTATTTCAACTAGAGTTTTAGACATCAAATCTAAAGCGCCTCCAAACTTATCTACTCTCTCTCCAAACTCTTCTTTTATTTCTGAAAATTTATTAGTATTAATAATTTCAACTTTTTTACCAAAATCAATTTCGCCCTCTATTTTTTTTATAACACTTTTTGGTATTACCAAAAATATAGAGCATCCAATTGCACACTCTACAACCCCTGCAAATCTTAACTCCTGAGAGTACAGAAAAACCCCTATATATATTACAAAGGCCGATAATGTTGATAATATCTTACCCGTGTCTTTAAACATACCAACCATTAATCCTAACGCACTAAAATATGCCACACTTAGAATCATATTCGAAGATGTTATGCCCATTATTATACCCATCGCACACCCTGCTGCTGCACCATAACTTCCTCCAGCAATATACGCTATTAAAATAATAACAGCTGTTCCAATTATATTTTTTACTGTTATATCAAATAAACCTATTTGCCCTATTCCTGATATAACCAAACAAATTAATCCAGCAATAGTTATTAACTCCTCTTGAGAGTACAAATGCTCTTCTCCTATGTAACTTAAATACTTAAAAGAATTTCTGATTATATAGTATATAGGAATTACAACTACAACATTTATTATTGACAATGTAATTGTTACCCCGATATCAAAATTATTTAATATAATTCCCGATGCTATATTTGTAATTAGCATAACTCCAAATAACTCTAATTCTTTTAATTGTTTATAGTATTTTTCACTAATTATACTTACACATACAACTACAGTTGATAAAATTATATATGCCGTTATTTTGGCTACATCATCTGATATTGTTATATAACCTAGAACAGTTGCTATTGATATTACCAAGCTCTCTTTATAATCTCCCCTTACTATATTAACAAGTAAAAAAGCAATCCCAAATGGAGATATTCCTTGTATCGCTTCTATTGATATATACACTGTAACTCTACTAAGTAGAAAAGCTATCAGAATACTTATTATCAATTTAATATGTTCTTTTCTTAATTCTCCTCTCTTACCCAAGCCAGTTTCTGTTACTCTCTTATAAGTATCAAACTCCATACCATACTGCATACCCTCACCTCTTAATCCATATTATGTAAATAGATTATATCACCTAACTTTTGAAATTTATGTCATAGTATGTTTAAGATATATTTTTTCATAGGACAATTATCTCCATTATTCTAAATTTTGAAATCTACTTCTCCATTTTGCTTAACACTCTAACTCCCCTATAAATTTGTTTAATATCCCATCTTACCCTTGCATCCTCTTGCATCAAAGACATATTATGTATTATTTTAAATTTGTCATTATTGATATTTTGATGTGATAAATTCAGTTACTATTTTATGCATATTTATTTTTTGGCGAAATTTATATCAAATAATTTTTGATATAACAAAAAACGCTTAAGATAACTTAAGCGTTTTGTATGGTTGCGAGGGCAGGACTTGAACCTACGACCTTCGGGTTATGAGCCCGACGAGCTGCCAACTGCTCCACCTCGCGATATTAAAATTTTAGGTATAACCTGGTGCCGAAGACCGGAATCGAACCGGTACGGTGTTTAACCACCGCAGGATTTTAAGTCCTGTGCGTCTGCCAGTTCCGCCACTTCGGCAGGTTATGGTAGCGAAAATAGGACTTGAACCTACGACCCTTCGGGTATGAACCGAATGCTCTAGCCAACTGAGCTATTTCGCCTTATGGTTGCGGGGGCAGGACTTGAACCTACGACCTTCGGGTTATGAGCCCGACGAGCTGCCAACTGCTCCACCCCGCGATATTTAAAAATTTTAATCTGGTGCCGAAGACCGGAATCGAACCGGTACGGTGTTTAACCACCGCAGGATTTTAAGTCCTGTGCGTCTGCCAGTTCCGCCACTTCGGCAAGCATGGTAGCGAAAATAGGACTTGAACCTACGACCCTTCGGGTATGAACCGAATGCTCTAGCCAACTGAGCTATTTCGCCTGATTAAAATTTTTGGTGCCGAAGACCGGAATCGAACCGGTACGGTGTTTAACCACCGCAGGATTTTAAGTCCTGTGCGTCTGCCAGTTCCGCCACTTCGGCAAGTCAGTGTCTCTTGACGACAAAATTAATTATATATCATGACAGCTATACTGTCAACACTTTTTCTAAAATTAATTTTATTTTTTCAAAACCCAGTGTTTTCAAGGCTTTGAGCCTCTTTTACCAAAGTATATTATTAACTTTTAATACTTTTCTCTTAAACATTTTTATCTTTTTTCAAATTCTTTTTTTCAAATACCTTGCTCTTTACCCCATTAAATTTATCAAATCATTCTATATTGTACTAATATTTAATTATATTTTTTTGTTATAAATCAAAAGTCTACGATTTGATTATTGGAACTTACTCTGTATGAGCTTCAAAGCTTAAATAAAAAAATTTACAGGCGTACTGTATTCACTCTTTAGGCTAAATCACTCCAATCCATTATTTTGATTCATTTATCCACAGTTTTTTTATATAATTTACTCTAAAAAAATAAAAAAGCTACCTCTATATAAGAAATAGCTTTTATATCAAATATTTAAAATAATCTTAGAAGTTCTTTTTACCATTTTTACCTTTGAACTCTTGATGTCTTTTAATATCCTGCATTCTTTCTTCACTATCCTTTAGAAACTTAGATATTTTATCTTCAAAGTTTCCTGTAATAGGTAATGATGATGTTACTTTCTTTTTATCAGCTACCCAATCTATTTCAACTGGCTTTACTGATTTTCTTTGAATATTTGCTTGTTTTATTGATAAGCTTATTTTTCCGTTATCATCAACAGATATAACCTTTACCTTTACCTTATCTTGTTCCTTTAAATGCTGTCTTATGTCTTTTACATATGAATCAGCCACCTCTGATATATGGACTAAACCTGTCTTGCCTTCTACTTCAACAAAGGCTCCGAAATTTGTGATGTTTATCACTGTACCTTCTAATATGTTTCCTGCGACTAAGGTCATGTTTATAAGACTCCTCCTTAAAATTTATAAATCTATGTTATTTTAAAATAACCACACTAAAAAAGCAGCCTTACTTGTCATTGACAATTTTTTCTCCAGGCTTAATCATTTTCAATCTATCCCTTGCTAAAGCTTCAAGATATTCATCAGAGTCAGAAATATTAACTTGATCCTGTAACCTCTCATTCTTTATCTTCAGCTCCTGCAATTCTTTTTCTCTTTGGGCAATCTCAGCATTGATTCTACTTATAGCTTTCTCTTGTCTTACAAATGTGTAAGCAAAACCTATTAATAGTACTAAGATTATTAAGCTTTTAAAATTTATCTTCTTTTTCATCGCTAGTACCCCTCATAAAAATTCTATAAGTATATTTTAAACACTCTTATTTGTTTATTCAAGTGCTTTTTTATGTTATTTTGATTTATTTCCAAATTTTGACCAGATTATTTTGAATGGGTACATAGTTGCCTTACAAGTAATCCTTATACTTTTACTTGTTCCTCTTCCTATAACTTGTTCTACGCTAACTACTTTTGGGCTGATAACTTTATAATAAAATAAAAAACTAATAAGTAAAAAAATATATACATATGGTCCTAAAAAAGCATAATTAAAATATAGTAAAAAAGTAAACACAACTAAACTTGATAAAATCCAAAACAATACATCTTCAATTATAACCAATACTTTAATCACATTAGCCCCTCTAACAATTCTATAGATGTCAAAGAGTACCCCTGTTAAAATACCAGCTATAAGACTGTATAATACTATGTTAAATTGTATATTGATTTCTAATGGCATTTATTTAAATATCCTTTTAACTATACTTTGTTTATTATTTTTAATTTCTTTTCCACCATAAATCATAGAGGCGATACGCCCAACTATTATTACATCACCATTTTGTACATCTAACTTATTCATTTTTAGTTCTTGTCCTTTAATACTTAACTTGCCCAAGTTTGTATTTAAGACTATTTTTTCCTCATCGAAGCTTAAAACTTCCATTACACCTGTTAAAGATAACTTGTTTCTACACTCCAATATAAGTGTGCTTTTCTTATCTTCAATCTTATTTTCACCTTTTTTTTCCATTCATACCCCTCCTATATTATTCATAGAAGTTATATGATTTTTTTAAAAAATTTATGACAAATTAGCTATTATTTTATTTTTATTCTATTTCTTTACCTTCTAATATTCTATACATTTCTTTCGCATTTTCTTTTCTAACATGCTCTGCTATATTTATTATTTCAGCCTTTAAAACTTTATTTGCAAATGTAATTTCTATCAAATCACCTTCTTTAATAACTGTTGAAGGCTTTGCAACCTTACCATTTATACTAACTCTTTCGTTTTCACACGCCTCTTTAGCTACTGTTCTACGCTTTATTATTCTTGATACTTTTAAATATTTATCTAATCTCATTACCTCATCTCCCACCTTATTCTATATATTATATTTAACAAATATATATTTTTTAATCATTTAGTGATTTTAAAATCTTTTTTTATTAAAACCTATACTTTATACTATATCCTTAAGAATTCAAATATGAATAAATTATCAACTACAAACCCCATATAGAGTAAAAACCCGAGAACATTCTCGGGCTACAAGCTATTACTTATTAACTTTTTCTTTGAACTCTTTACCAGCTTTAAATACTGGAACTGTTGATGCAGGAATGCTTATTGTTTCCTTAGTTCTTGGGTTTCTTCCTTCTCTAGCAGCTCTTTCTCTTGTTTCGAAAGTTCCGAATCCTACTAATTGAACCTTGTCACCGTTTTCTAAAGCTTCTTCAACGCTTTCTATGAAAGCTTTTAAAGCTAATTCTGCGTCCTTCTTTGTTAATTTACTCTTTTCTGCCATACTAGCGATTAATTCTGACTTATTCACTATTACATCCTCCTTAAATTCCGATGATATGCTTAGTACTAATGTTTTATGTACTATACTTACATTATCTTATTATATATCCACTTTCTTTACTAGTCTACACAATTTTGTATATTTTGTTATAAAAGTAAATGGTTTCTCATAATATAAGCATAGGAAATTCCTATTTAAATAATATTCTTCATTAATCTCAAATATCCTTTTTTAGTTTTATATTTTTTCGATTTTTTTTGCCTTATCCCATAAGTCATCCATCTCTTCTAAGGTCATTTGAGTTAACTCTTTTCCTCTTTCTTTTGCACTTTTCTCTACATATGATAATCTTTTTATAAATTTATTTGTAGTTCCATTTAATGCAGTTTCTTCATCTATATTTAAAAAACGAGCTACATTTACACAAGCAAAAAGCAAATCGCCTACCTCTTCTGTTATTTTTTCCACATTTCCTGATTTATATACTTCTAATACCTCTTCTAATTCCTCTGTAACCTTTTTAGATGCATCTTCCACATTATCCCAATCAAATCCTACTTTTTTAGCCTTACTTTGAACCTTATGAGCTCTTATTAATGCAGGTAAACTTTTAGCTACAGATTTTAAATCTTCTTCTAAAGATTCAATTCCTTTTTCTACTTTTTTTATTTCATCCCAATTTTGAGCTACTTCCTTACTATTCTCTACAGTTTTTGCTCCAAATATGTGAGGGTGTCTATAAATCATTTTATTGCTTATACCTTCTACTATATCTGATAAATCAAAATATCCTTCTTCTTTACCAATTGATGCATGGAAAATAACTTGTAGTAGCACATCTCCAAGTTCCTCAATAATGGCATTGTCATCCATTCTATCAATAGCATCAGCTACCTCATAACTTTCTTCTATGATTGCATTTCTTAGACTTTCATGGGTTTGCTCCTTATCCCAAGGACACCCATCATTTCCTCTTAATCTCTCGATTATATCTATTAAGTCATTTATATCCCTTTTATTTTCTAAATCCTTAGGAATATATATAGATGTTAAATAATCTATATCTTCTTGCATGTCTAGTTCATATAAAGGAATTCTTCTTATACTTTCTTCCCCTTCAATACCGGCAGCTCTTACATATATTATTTCTGTCTCATCATTATAATACTCTAGTAATCTAAGTTTTACTTCTGAAGCTATAAAAGAATTATATACTTGCGTTATTATTGTTCCAATCCTCTTATCTAATATTTGATTTCCCATATCAAATGCATCTATAATTTTCAATCCTTCTATTGGATCTATTGTCAATGCATCAATCATAGCATCTACAAAGCTAACAGCAGGTAAAATTTTATATTCTATATTTTTCTCCTTGCATAATTCTATCAGATTTAATACTGATCTTTCTGCAACTAAAGGATGGCCTGGAACGGCATAAACCAACTCTTCAAATTCATTGTACTTATTAACTATATCTTGAGCTATATTTTGATATACCTCATCAAAGCTTGTTCCAGTCTCATAATAATTATCAAAGGTCTTAAATTCTATACCTTCACCCTCTAAATACTGAACAGTTGGATGTTTTTCTGTTCTAAAAAAAACATTCTTACTTTTTTGTATAGTTTTTATTGCTCCTATAGTTAACGCCTCTGGTGCACCAGGTCCTAATCCTATTATATTAATCATTAGGTTCTCTCCTTTTATATGTTGTTTTATTTATTATCTATTTTTTAATGAGTCTTTGTTTTATATCTTCTATTTTGAACACTCTTAATAACATTATCATTATACCATATACTAAAGCTCCACAAAATATAGATACTAAACATGAAAATCCATTGCTATTTGTATGTCCATATAAGAAATTATACCCATATACAACTACAATAGTCATAAATAAAACTGCAATAACCGGCTTTATATAATTCTCGTACATATTAACCCTTGTCCCAAGTTTTACTTTCATAACTATTATATTTAATATTGTAACCACAACATATGCACCCACAGTTGCTATTACAGCCCCAAATATATTTATATTAGGAATAGAAACTAATAACATAGTTAATAATACTTTAACTACACATCCCACAAATAAATTTATTACAGGGATTATATAACATCCAACACCCTGTAATATAGATGTTGTAGTTTGAGTTATTATTATAAATGGAATTGAAATTGATAAGTATTTTAGTATTTCAACACCTTCGAACTTTCCTGGAAAAATAAATTTCATTATTGGCTCAGCCATAACAAACATTCCTACAAAACAAGGTATAGCAATAACTGATGATAATTTTAGCGCCATATCAATTTTACTTTCTACCTCTGCTTTTCTTTTTAAAATATAGTTCTCTGCTATTATAGGAATTAGCGATATACACAATGCCATTGATAGCGTTAATGGTATATTAACAATAACGGATGCCTTTCCCGTTAACTGTGCATACAATATGGTGGATTGTTGGTTTGTAAGTCCAGCTTCTAATAGCTTTTGTGGTACTAATATAGAATCTATTAAATTCATTACAGTTCCTACTGTTGCTCCTAAGGATATTGGAATTGCTATTTTCAGTAATCTATTCATTATTTCAGGATTATTTTTTATTTTTTTAACTCCACAACTCTTTTTGACTTTTTTATACTTAATATATAAATATGTTGCCCCTAAAAGCCCACCTGCTGCTGCTCCAAAGGATGCTCCACCTGCAGCAAATTCAATCCCTCTAGGCAGTAAAAGAACTGCTAACCCAACTCCAATTACAACTCTTCCAACCTGCTCTAATAATTGTGATACAGCAGATGGAGTCATATTTTGAAGCCCTTGGAAAAACCCTCTGAAAATTGTCATAAATGAAATTATGATTGGTGCAAATGAAATCCCTAGCAATGAATAATAAGATTTCATATCCCACTTTAAAAACTCTATTATCGGCCTTGCAAAGAAGAATAAAACAAAGCTTGTCCCAGCTCCTAGTATGAACATTAATATGGTAGATGCTTTCATAACTTCGAAGCTTCCTTCAATATCTCCTGTAGCATTTTTTTCTGATATCATTTTCGAGATTGCCACTGGAATACCAGATGCTATTGCTACAAAAAACATATATAACGGAAATGACATTTGGTAGTAACCAACACCCTCATCTCCTATTAGCATTATTAGGGGCCACCTAAAGAATAATCCAAGAAACCTTGTTACTATTCCTGCTACTCCTAAAATTAAACTTGCCTTTATTAAAGACTGTTTCTTCATAAAATACCTCCAAACTTAATTATTATTACTACTTATTTTTATTTTTAGTTTAGAGGTATTATTACTCTATTTGTTAATAGTATAAAATTATTGTTCCATTTGTTTACCTAAAAATGCTGCTGCTGTTTCTGCTAACTTCATTTCTAGTTCACCAAACTTTTCACCTGGCTGTTTTGATAATATAATTACAGCTCCTATAGCATCTCCTTCTGCTATGATTGGAGAAATTACTTGTGCTGCATATTTATCTGTTACATCTTCTTCATCATTATGTAATGCTACTATTTTAGCTCCACCTTCACCTAATAATGCCGTTTTTCTATCATCCATTATTTTTTCTAAGTCTGAACTTATTTTTCTTTCAATATAATCTTTTTTAGGCGCACCACTTACTGAAATAAAAGCATCCTTATCAGCTATTAAAACTATATGCCCGATTGCTTGTTGTAAGCTTTCAGCATATTCCTTTGAAAAGTCTGTTAACTCTCCAATTGGTGAATATTTTTTTAATATTACTCCACCTTCTCTGTCCGTAAAAATTTCTAATGGGTCTCCTTCTCTAATCCTTAGTGTTCTTCTAATTTCTTTAGGTATTACCACTCTTCCTAAATCATCAATTCTTCTTACAATTCCTGTAGCTTTCATTTATATCATTAACCTCCTTAAGCACTGAGATAATTATTTCGCAATATTATTATTTGACTTCTTAGAAATTTTATGCACAAATAGCCAATTTTTATATAAGGCAATGCTATAGTATCTATTAAGTAAATAATTACCTCCTTAGAAATAGATTAACCTTTAATTTATTAATTATTCTTATTTTTGAATATATTTCTATAAATATTCATTAAACATAGATATAATTTCCAAAAAAATAAGTAGAGGCTTATGCCTCTACTTATTTACTAAAGTCTACTTTCGTAGATCTTTACGTTCTTTTCTTTTCTCCACTCTTCTAAAGTAGTTTGTAATTTTTCACTTTTCTTTTCACTTAAAAGGTCCTTTGCTTGACCTCCACTTAAAGTAACAGATTCTGTCATTAACTTTTCTTTTATACTGTCAAAGCTAGTTTCTTCTGCGACTTTAAGTACACCAGTAGTTTTTACTATATGGTATCCATAATCAGTTTTAACTAAGTCTGAAATTTGACCTTCTTCTCCTGCTCTAACTGCATTAATGAACTCTGGAACATACTTTTCTGATGAATATTCAATATATCCATAGCTTCCACCAGTTGATTTTGAACCTGGATCTTCTGTAAATTCTGTTGCTAATTTAGCAAAATCTTCTCCATTTGCAGCTCTTTGTCTTATTTCCTTAGCTTTCGCTTCGTCTTTTATTAGTATATGAGAAACTTCCGCTCCTGGTTGCTTTGTAAATAATGCTTTATTATCATCATAGAATTTTTTAGCCTCTTCCTCTGAAATAGTCACATCTTTTTGTATGTGATCTACAACTTTTCCAACTATAACTTGATTTTTAAGGAACCCTCTAAAATCCTCTTCTGTTTCGTATCCATAAGCTTTATATTGTTTAACAAAACCTTCTTCTCCTCCGAAGGCATCCTTGTAA
Source organism: Clostridium sp. (assembly GCA_051653165.1). Lineage (GTDB taxonomy): Bacteria > Bacillota > Clostridia > Clostridiales > Clostridiaceae > Clostridium. Next base: position 133,221 of record JBOFVP010000363.1, on the reverse strand, counting down.
AACTTCACTCTTTCATCTACTTCTTTGTTTAATTCTTCATCTGAAGGAATTAGATTTAATTCTTTAGCCTTTTCTAAAGCTATTTTTTCATCAACTAAAGCATTAAGTTGTTGAAGCTTTTGTTTTTTTAACCCTTCTTGTAAATCAGGTTTTGATTCAAAATCCTCACCATATGATGCTTTTAATTGGTCATAAACATACTTTAAACTTTCGTCTAATTCACCCTTTGTTATTTCTTCGCTTCCGTACTTTGCTAACACAGTATTTTTGATTGCTTCTGGTGTTTTTTCTATCATTTTACAACCCACAATTGAAAATGATAACATTCCTAGTGTAGCTAATGCTATAATCTTTTTAATTTTACTCAAGACCATTCCCTCGTTTCTCTAAATTTTACTAAAAATATATTTTTAGTATATCAAATAATTGGCATAATTAAAACACTTATATTTTACTTAATTTATATTACATCTTTGTGTCATTTTTAAGTATATCCAATAATTCTTTTAATTTTAATATTACATCCTCTTTTTTAAGTTCGTTAATCTTAAATACAAACTGAGGTTTCTTTCCAAACTTCACAAATACCATATCCTTGTAATTTAATAATAAATACTTGAATATCTCCTTGTACTTATCATCACCCTCTTGAAAAGTAAATGCAATACCTCTTGAAACTTCCTTTATTTCTTCTACAAATATACTTTTAGCTTTACTTTTTAAATAAGCTATATCCATAAGATTAAATACTTCTGCTGGAATTTCTGAAAATCTATCTTCTAATTCTTCTTTTATATAGTTATAATCTTCTATATTTTCTATAGATGAAATCTTCTTGTAAACTTCTATTTTTTGTAGCTCATCACTTATAAAATTACTTGGAATATATGCATCTATTTTTATATCTATTGTAGTTTCTATTGGTTCTCTATCAATTTCTCCCTTTATTAATTTTATAGTATCCTCTAACATTCTACAATATAAATCATATCCAACACTGGCCATATGCCCATGTTGGGAAGAACCCATCATATTTCCAGCTCCTCTTATTTCTAAATCTCTCATTGCAATCTTGAAGCCTGAGCCTAGTTCTGTAAAATCTTTTAATGCCTTTAATCTTTTCTCTGCAACTTCTGTTAAAACCTTATCTTTAGTATATAGTAAGTATGCATATGCTATTCTATTAGATCTTCCAACTCTTCCTCTTAATTGGTACAATTGAGATAATCCCATTTTATCAGCATCATAAATTATTATAGTATTAACATTTGGTATATCTATACCTGTCTCTATTATCGTTGTACAAACAAGAACATCATACTCATTCGCCATGAAGCTCATCATTTCTTTTTCTAACTGTCTTTCCGTCATTTGCCCATGAGCTATTGCAACTTTACTTTCCGGTACAAGTTCTTGTATATAATTAGCCATCTTTTGAATATCTTCAACTCTATTATGAACAAAATAAACCTGCCCACCTCTACTAAGCTCTCTCAATATACCATTTCTTATTAGTTGATCGTTCTGCTCCATTACATATGTTTGGATTGGGTATCTTTCCTCTGGAGGTGTTTCAATTACTGATATATCTCTAACTCCAGTCAAAGACATGTGTAATGTTCTTGGTATTGGTGTTGCACTTAAGGTTAATACATCAACATTCTTCTTTATTGCCTTAATCTTTTCTTTTTGGGCAACTCCAAATCTTTGCTCTTCATCAACTATTAATAATCCTAAATCCTTAAACTCAATATCCTTAGATACTAATCTATGAGTTCCTATAAGTATATCTACATTTCCTTCTTTTGCAGCCTTCAACGTTTCTTTTTGTTGCTTCGCGCTTCTAAACCTACTTACCATATCTATTTTTATAGGAAAATCTGAGAATCTTTTTATTAAATTTTTATAATGCTGCTCTGCTAATATTGTAGTAGGCACTAAAAACGCAACTTGTTTTCCTTCCATTACAGCTTTAAATGCAGCTCTAATAGCTACCTCTGTCTTTCCATATCCAACGTCCCCACATAGCAATCTATCCATAGCCTTATCAGATTCCATATCACCTTTTATTTCTTCTAACGAACTTAATTGATCTGGAGTTTCTTCAAATGGGAATTCGTCTTCAAATTGCTTCTGCCATTCTGTATCCTTTGCAAATTTATGACCCTTTACTGCTGATCTAGTTGCATAAAGCTTAACCAAATCCTCTGCTATTTCATTTATTGACTTTTTAACCTTAGCCTTAGCTTTTTGCCACTCAGCTCCACCTAATTTATTTACCTTAGGTTGCTTTCCTTCACTTCCAATATATTTTTGAACTAGGTCTAACTGATCTACAGGTACATAAAGCTTATCTCCTTTATCATAAACAATATCCAAGTAATCTCGTGTATGCCCTCCAGCTTCGATTTGCTTGATTCCCCTGTATACTCCAACTCCATGGTTAGCATGAACTACATACTCTCCAGGCTTTAACTCTGTGAAGCTTTTTATTTTAGTAACACCTTTTTGCTTTTTTGTACGTTTGCTTATTTTTCTTTTTGCTTCTCCAAAAACTTCTTTATCAGATATTACACATATCTTTTGTTCTGGATATTCATATCCTTTTAATTGGTTACCAAAGGTAATTACTACTTCTCCATCTTTAATATCATCTATTCTATCTCTATAATTACTTATAATACCTCTATCCCTTAAGGTTTCAACTAATCTTTCACCCCTTGGTCTTGTTCCTGATAAAATTAATGTTTTTGTTCCTTTTAATTTTTTTTCATTTATATCATCTATTAGTAAATCAAGCTGACCTTGATAATTATTCAATGTAATTTGATGTATTTCATTTATAGATAATGGATTTAATATGCTATTCCTCTTCTTAAATGCTTCCATTACAATATTACATTCTTTATCTAATATATTTAAAACATCTTCTTTAGGTATAACTAATTCACTATGAAGTGGTAGTATGTCTCCTCTTTGAAGAAATGTAGTATAATTCTCATTAAACTCTGAATATGTTATTTCTAATTTTTCTAAACACCTATTAACATCATCCACAATTATGGTATATTCTTTTAGATAATCAAATAAAGTTTCACTTTTGTCATAGAAAAATGGTATATAACTATCTATAGTTTCAAAATAATGATTTTGTTCAAGACACTCTAAATTTCTATTAACTAATTTTTTTAATCTATCGTTTCTTTCTTTATCCTTGCTATTCTTTAGCGCCTTTTCTGACTCTTCTAATATTCTTTCTCTCCCAAGCTTAAGTGCTTCACTATCGATAATTACCTCTTTAGTTGGGAATATTTCTACATTATTAACCTTATCAATACTTCTTTGAGATGATGTATTAAAGGTTCTTATAGAGTCAATTTCATCCCCAAACATCTCTATTCTATAAGGGTACGTTGAGTTAGGTGGATACACGTCTAAAAGTCCTCCTCTTAAGGAGAACTCACCTTTACCTTCTACCATTTCTACTCTTTGATATCCACCCTCTACCAATGTTAATGCTAACTCTTTTAAATCCTTCTCTTCTCCTACTTCAATTTTAATCTTGTGGTTATTATATAAATTAACAGGAGTATATTTATTTACAAATGCATCAATAGAAGTTACTATTATTTTTTTATTTGTGTTCAATATTTCATTTATAACCTTTAACCTTGCCCATCTTAAGTCTCCTGAAATAGCATCCATATTATAAAACACAATTTCTCTTGACGGAAAATAATAGACTTCATTTGTATATAAAATTAAATCCTCGTAAATATTTTTAGCTTCTATATCATTATGAGTTATAATTACTATTGATTTATCATACTTTTCAAATATACTATCAATAAAATAACTCTTCCCAGATTCTGATAACCCGTAAACACCTACTGGGAATTTTTTATTATCAATGCATCTACTTATCTCATTAAATTCCTTGCTAGCCAACAAGGGCTCCAATAACCCCATTAATCTCATAATTTGCACCGTCCTTAACTACTTTTATTAGCTTTGAATCCGTTAAACTTATTCATCGCTTCTTTAACGTCATTTCTAACCATAGTTTCTACCGCTTTTACCACAGCTTCCACACTCTCTTCTAGGATTTCATTTTCTTGTTTAGAGAACCTTCCTAATACATGTTTAACCAAGTCACCTTTAGGTTGTCCTACACCTACTTTAATACGTGGAAAAACTTGAGTTCCTAGATGTGCAATAGTACTTTTTATACCGTTATGTCCTCCTGCACTTCCTTTCTCTCTAATCCTTAATGTTCCTACTTCTAAACTTATATCATCGTATATTACTATTACTTCTTCTTCTGTTAATTTATAAAAGTCCACAACCTCTCTAATGCTTTCTCCACTTAAATTCATATATGTATTTGGTTTTAATAATATTACTTTTTTATTTGCTATAAAACCTTCTCCACACACACCTTTAAATTTTACCCTATTTAATTCTATATTATACTCCTTAGAAATATTATCTATTACTTCAAAGCCTATATTATGTCTAGTATTATCATATTCTTTTCCTGGGTTTCCTAATCCAACTATTAAATACATCTATCTATTCTCCTTTTAATTTTTCTTATTAGAAAATATATCTATATCTTATTATACTAATTTCTAGAAATAATATAAGAGGGGAATTTAAAACTATATCAAAAAGAGGTGCAAAACACCTCTTTTTCCAAAAAAACTATTTACTTATATCCATCTTAATTATAGATTCTTTCCCATCTCTTAAAACTTTGAATAAAATTTCTTTATCTTTCTTTTCTTGAGCTTCTTTAAAATATCTAAAGATATCTATGCTATGCCTAACCGGTATATTATCAATAGAAATAATTATATCTGTTGGTTTTAACCCTGCCTTATGAGATAAACTATCCTTATCTATACTTACAACGTACACTCCTGATAAATTATAGTCTTTTTGATCTAATGATCCACCTCTTATTCCTAATTTATCCATGCTTTCAAAATACTTTTTTACTGATTCGATTAATGCCTTGCCTTCTACTATGTAATAAAATCCATCATTATACTTATTAGTTAAATATTCACTACAAATACCTATTAAATTACCAGAGCTAGTAACCACAGCCCCACCAAAATTATGCTCATTTAATACTGAATCTACTTGTATAACTCTATATAATTTATCATCTTCACTTATAGTTTTATTTGTTGAATTTATGATACCTCTTGTAACAATTCCTATATACTCATCATTAACTGCATTTCCTAGAGCTATAACACTTCTACCTTCTTTTATGTCAGAAGAATCCGCAAAATCTATAGCTGGTAAGTTTTTAACATTAATCTTTATCAATACAATATCTAATATTTCATCTGAATAAATAATTTGTGCTAACATAGGATTTCCACCAACTGAAGGAAGTCTTACATATATATTTTCATAGTCTATAACTTTTGTATAACTTGTTGCAATTATTCCATCTTCCCTTAATACGACTCCAGACAAATTTCCTTCTGAATACTCGTTACTTTTAAGTTTATTTTCATCATCACTTATTGTTACTATAGATAACGATGACTGATTAATTACATCTGCCGTTTTATTCTCTAAATTTAAAATATCTACCTGCTGAAACTTATTATCTAGCATTAGCATTATGTTTTTTTGTCCTAATGCCCACATTAATATAAGTAATGCCATAGTTATTATAAGTCCATACAGTATCACAAATTTATTTATTTTTTGCCTTTTTGAGAATTTTATAGACCTACTATCTTTTTTACCTTGTTCTTTGCCTCTTAAAAACATTGTTCCTCCAAATAATTAAATCCCTTTTAGAGTAAATGTAAATGTTACTCCTTTGCCTTCTTCACTATTAACCCATATATCCTCTCCATGTTGCGTCAATATTAACCTTACTATAGATAATCCTAAACCAGTACTTAACTTTTGAGTACGTGACTTATCTGCCATATAAAATCTATCCCATATCTTTATCATTTCTTCTTTACTCAAGTGATTTCCATCATTGTGAATACTCGTATAAATTTTTTCACCTTTTACTTCACAGTATATTTTAATATTTCCATTCTCTTTTCCATATTTTATACAGTTATCTATAAGATTAGTAACAACTTGAACAATCCTATCTTTATCACATAAAACTAACTCTTGGTCGTTATCGTATATAAATTCTATAGTCATTTTCTTAGCTTCAATTCTTGCCTGAGAGTTTAATATACATATCTTAATTAATGATATAATATCTATTTCATTAATTTTCAAATTAAACTTTCCAGACTCCATTGCAGAAACATCTAGTAAATCATTTACTAATCTAGCTAACCTTTTTATCTCATCATATACTATATTTAAATAATATTGCTCCTTATCCTTAGGTACTACTCCATCTAATATAGCCGCGATAAATCCTTTTATTGATGTTATAGGTGTTCTTAACTCATGAGACACATTAGAAATAAAATCTCTTCTATTTTTATCTACACTATCCAATGAATCCGCCATAATATTAAATGATTCTGCAAGCTTACCAAATTCATCATTTGAAGTTATTTCAACCCTCTTATCAACTTCTCCTTTTGCTATTTTATCAGCTACCTTTATAACATTGTTAAGCGGATCTACGATTACCTTTTTAGTTCTCCTATTCATAATTATTGAAATTATGACTATTATTATGATAGCCATTATCCAAATAGCCTCTATTAAAATTGATATATTTTTCTGTATAACATCTATTGGAATTATAAAAATAATAGCACCACCAAAATATCCATCATCTATTATAGGTTCAATATAAGTATACTCATCATTATCCAACTTCCATTGTATAGGCTCTCCACTTTTTAGTAACTCATATTGCTTCTCTACAAAATTCATATTAGTATATTCTAAATTTTTATACTTGCCATCAGAAGCCATATAAACAAACCCAATATTATCAACTAGTAGTAAATCTGCATTATCTGATAGGGCAAGAATATTCAAGATTTGCCTCAAATTTTTTTCATCATTATTTTTTATTCCTAAGTGAGTTATAACATGTTCTTTTACTACTTGCCCTTCTTTCTCTAAATCACTTTTTATAAAATCATAATATTTAAAGTTAATCCATTTACTCATAATTATCACTAATATGAATATTAAAATAGTAAATGATATCACAAAATTACATACTAATTTATTTGCTAATCCTTTGACTTTCATTACCTAACCTCAAATTTATATCCTACACCCCAAACTGTTTCTATCTGCCATACCTCTCCATCATGTAATTTTTCTCTAAGCCTTTTAATATGAACATCAACAGTTCTTGAATCTCCTGGATAATCATATCCCCATACCTCACAAAGTAATTGTTCTCTAGTAAATACTCTGTTTTTATTACATGCCAAAAAGTATAGTAAATCAAACTCCTTCGGAGGCATTTTAACATCTTTTCCTTTATATACAACAGAATATGAATTTCCATCAATAACTAAATCAGTATAGTGTATAGGTTCCTTTCCAGAACTATCTGCAACATACCTTCTTAAAACAGCCTTTATTCTTGCAAGTAATTCCTTAGGTTCAAATGGCTTAACAACATAATCATCAGCTCCAAGTTCTAAAGCTAGTACCTTGTCAAAAGTATCCCCTTTAGCTGTTAACATTATTACCGGTGTGCTCCCTTCTTTTCTAATCCACTTCAACACATCAATCCCATCAATACTTGGTATCATTACATCTAATAAAACTAAGTCCGGCTTGTACTGTAAATAAGTTTCCTGTGCTTCCTTCCCATTGTGTGTTATTACTGTATCATACCCTGCACTCTTTAAATACATATCAATAACTTCACATATATTGATATCATCATCAACTATTAACACTTTTCCTATCATCCCGTCCATAAACTAATACTCCTTTATTATCAATATTTCCTTATATTTAATTTAACATTAAATATATTAAATGAACATAGCTTTAAATAAATGTTACAATTTGTTAACTAATTTAACATTTTATCAAGAATAGAAAAAACATCCATATAAATAAAAACTTACATAGATGTTTTTTCTAATTAAACTTCGAATAATTTACTTATTGGTTCATCATCATATATTCTCTTTATTGCTTCTGCAAATAAAGGTGCAACTGATAATGAATTAAACTTTTCTTTATCAACAGTATTTGGAAGTGGAATAGTATTTAGCATTACTAATTCTTCTATTGCTGAGTTGTTTATTCTTTCAAACGCTGGTCCTGAAAGAACTCCATGAGTACAACATGCATAAACATTTTTAGCTCCTAAATCTTTTAAAGCATTAGCAGCATTTGCTATTGTTCCTGCCGTATCAATCATGTCATCAATTAGTATGCATTTCTTACCTTCAACATCTCCAATAATGTTCATAATTTCAGATACATTAGCCTTAGGTCTTCTTTTATCGATTATTGCAATTGGAGCATGGATCTTATCTGCAAATTTTCTAGCTCTTGTAACACTTCCTAAATCTGGTGATACAACAACTACATCTTCATCTTCATCAAATCCTTTTTCAATGAAGTAATCAGCTAAAATAGGTGATCCTAACATATGATCTACTGGTATGTTAAAGTATCCTTGTATTTGTGCTGCATGTAAATCCATTGTTAATACTCTATCAGCACCTGAAGCTGTTAACAAATCAGCTACTAGTTTTGCTGTTATTGGATCTCTTGATTTAGCTTTTCTGTCTTGTCTTGCATATCCATAGTATGGTACAACAGCAGTTATTCTACCTGCTGACGCTCTCTTAAATGCATCAATCATTATTAATAATTCCATTAAATTATTGTTAACAGGTGATGATGTTGATTGAACTATAAACACATCAGCCCCTCTTACTGTCTCATTAATATCTACAGATATTTCTCCATCACTAAATGTACCAACCTTTGATGCTCCTAAAGGTAACCCTAATATATCTGCAATTTCTTGCGCTAACTCTGGGTGTGAGTTTCCTGTAAATATTTTAATGTTTTTTCCATGGCTTATCATATTCATGAAGACCTCCTTAATAATTATGGCTCTTTTGTATATTTAAATATTACTATTTACTACTTCAATCCCCTCTTTGTAACCCAGCCTGCAATATTTCTTTGCTTTGCTCTAGCTACAGCAAGTTCGCCCTCTTTAACTTCGTTTGTGATTGTTGATCCAGCTGCAATATATGTGTTGTTTTGCACGTTTACAGGAGATACTAAATTAGTATTACATCCTATAAATGAATTATCACCTATTACAGTTTTATGCTTTTCTTTTCCATCATAATTAACTACCACAGTACCACAACCAAAGTTACATCCACTTCCTACTTCAGCATCTCCAATGTAAGTTAAGTGTGAAACCTTTGTATTATCACCTATAGTTGATTTCTTTATTTCAACGAAATCTCCTATTCTTGCATCTTTACCTATGGTTGTCTCTGGTCTAATATATGCAAATGGTCCAACACTAGTATTTTCTCCCACTTCACTTTGTAAAATAACAGAAGACTCAACTGTTACATTGTTTGAAATTTTACTATCTTTTATTCTACAATTTTGATAAATGATAGTTCCTTCTTTAATTTCAGTTTTACCTTCTATTATATTATTAGGATAAATTATTACATCTTGTTCTATCACAACATCGCTTCCAATGTATGTGCTCTTTGGATCTATTAAAGTAACTCCATTTTCTAAATGTAAGTTATTTATTCTATTTCTTAATATCTCTTCTGCCTCTGCTAACTGAACTCTAGAATTTACACCAATTGTTTCTTCATATTCAGTAACAACTGCTCCAACTCTACTTCCCTTTTCCTTAAGGATTCCTATTACATCTGTTAGGTAATATTCCCCTTGTTCATTGTTATTAGAAAGCTTTTCTAATGATTCAAGTAACTCTTGAATATCAAAACAATACATTGCTGCATTCATTTCTTTAACTAATAGTTCCTCTGGAGTACAATCTTTATGTTCTACTATTTTAAGAACTTCTTCTCCATCTCTTATAATTCTTCCATATCCTGTTGGATCTTCTATTATAGAAGTTAATAGTGTAGCAGAATTATTATCTTTTATATGCTTTTCTATTAAATTATTAACTGTAGTTTCTTTTGTTAATGGTGCATCTCCTGCAAAAATAGCAACTAAACCTTCTTTTCCTTTTAAGAAGTCTATCGCACATTTTACAGCATGGCCAGTTCCTAATTGTTCTTTCTGAACTGAGTAAGAAACATTTCTACTTACTGTCCCTTCTTTAACTAGTTCTGCACCCTTTCCTATTATAACATTAACATCCTCAACACCTGATTTTCTCATTAAATCAATTACGTGGTTAACCATTTCTTTTCCACAAACTTTATGAAGTACTTTTGGAAGATTAGATTTTATTCTCTTCCCTTGTCCTGCTGCTAAAATTAACGCACATTTATACATTTATATACCACCTCATTAAGATAGACAATTTTAAAATAGAGTATACTGTTTCTAATATACTAAAATTTTATACCTTTATATTATATTTGATAAGATTTACTATTTCAACCTTTCCTCACTAATAAATATGTCTTATTTCATATTGAATAGCATTATTTTGCATTAAATTATATATTTTTTTATATCATTTAACTCAATAATAACAAATTATCTAAAAATTTTAGTATACAAATATAAAAATAAAAGGAAGGTTATACCTTCCTTTTATTTTAAAATTTAATTATATTTCTGTTTGCTCTGCTACATCTTCTACTATAGCTTTATCATAAGCTTCTAATATTGATGTTTGTATTCTCTCTCTAGTGTCTGTGTTTATAGGATGTGCTATGTCCTTAAACTCTCCATCTGGTGTCTTTCTACTTGGCATAGCTATAAATAACCCATTTTGCCCTTCGATAACCTTAATATCATGGACTACGAATTCGTTATCAAAAGTTATTGAAACGATTGCTTTCATCTTTCCATCTGTAGCTATCTTTCTAATTCTCACATCAGTAATTTGCATTTGACCCACCTCCAGTTGCTTATTGTTAATAATATTCTCCATAAATTACTAAAATCCTTTTTATTTTTAGTTAAAATTTAGAAAATTTTAAAATTTTTATATTATGGTTGTTTATTGTCAATTTGCAACTGTTAGTAATGCTATAAAAATCTTTCAGATGGTTGAATATCAACAATAGTTGATTGTTCAAGAGATTTCAATTCTACTATTGATACATAATCATCTACCATTTTTTTATCTATCTCTTTATTATCTACAAGAACTCCAATTCCAACTAACTCACTATCAAATTCCTTTAATAAATCCTTTATTCCTCTAGCAGTACCTCCTGCTTTCATGAAATCATCTATAAATATACACTTACTTGATGCTTTCATAGATTTCTTTGATAGTGACATTTGTTGTAACCTTCCACTTGACCCTGAAACATAATTAATTGTTACAGTAGGTCCCTCTGTAACTCCACTGTCTCTTCTTGCTATTACTAATTGAACTCCTAAATTTCTTGCTACTTCATATGCTAGAGGAATCCCCTTAGTTTCAACTGTAATTACATAGTCAACTTCAGTATCCTTAAAACATGAAGATAAAATTGTTCCTGCTCTGCTTATTATTTCTGGGTTATACATCAAGTCTGTCATATATACTATATTTCCTGGTATAACTCTTCCATCATCCTTTAATAGATCACATATTTTCATTGCAAATTTACAACTATCCTCTTCACCTGTTCCTGGAATAAACTTTATTCCTCCAGCAGCCCCTGCAATAGTATCAATTTTACCCATATTTAATTTACTTAATACTTCTCTTACAATTACTACATCTTCTGATATTGTTGACTTTGCCGCATTTAATAATTCTGAAAATTTATTTAAACCTATTATTTTATTAGGATTTTCTATTAATATTTTTGTAATAGCAACAACCCTACTATTTCTGCTTAACTTTTCCATTTATTTAATCCCACCTATTTTTTATTTTCACGAATAATATGTTCTTATTTATTTGTTAATATTCATATTTTATTCTAATTTTTAAGGTTTTGCAATATATTTGAGTAGTTTTAAACTCTAACATATGTATTTTTTAAAAATTTTGTATTTTTCTTCTAATAAAGTTAACTTTCTCGTAATTTTGTGTGTTCAATTTTGAAAAATTGTATATAATTATAAATGTAATAATTTATTTATTTTAAAGGAGTTGAAATCGTGTCATTTGATTTTATAAAAGATAAACAAAAAAAGGTCCACTTTATAGGTATTGGTGGAGTAAGTATGAGTGGATTAGCTGCTGTATTGTTAAATAATGGATTTAAAGTATCTGGTTCTGATTCAAAAGAATCTGAAATAACACATAGACTAAAAAATTTCGGTGCTGAGATTTACATAGGCCATAAAGCTGAAAATATACAGGATGTAGATTTAGTAGTCTATACTGCTGCTATTCCTGATTCAAATCCAGAAATAGTATATGCTAATAACAATAACATTACGCTTATGAATAGAGCAGAGTTTTTAGGTCTTATTATGAAAGGACATAAATATAATGTTGCTATCGCTGGAACACATGGTAAAACTACATGTACATCAATGGTTTCTCACATTACATTAAAAGGTGAACTTGACCCTACAATTTTAGTAGGTGGTGATGTTGATGCTATCAACGGAAATTTTAAAATAGGTAACAGCGACTACTTTGTTACTGAAGCTTGTGAATATAAGGAATCTTTCCTTAAGTTTTTCCCTTATATCGGAGTAATATTAAACATTGATGCTGATCATCTAGATTATTATAGAGATTTAGACCATATAATAGAAACATTTAAGAAATTCTCTGATTTAATTCCTCAAGATGGTTATTTAATAGCTTACGGAGAGGATAAAAATGTTCAACAAGTATTAAAGGAAGCTAATTGTAATGTTATAACTTATGGTTACTCTGAAGGTGACTATACTGCTAAAAATATTTCTTACAATAATAAAGGATGTGCTTCATTCACTGTATGTTATAAGGGATCTGAACTATTCAATGTTCAATTAGATACTCCTGGAAAGCATAATATTTTAAATGCATTAGCTACAATATCAATTGGTCTTATTTTTAATATTCCTACTGATAAAATTGCTGAAGGTTTGAAAGAATGTAAGGGCGCTCATAAGCGTTTTGAATTTAAAGGTGAATTTAATGGTATTACTATAATTGATGACTATGCTCATCATCCTGTAGAGATTAAAGCTACATTAGATACGGCAAAGAAAATCAAAGCAAATAAAACATTCTGCATATTCCAACCTCATACGTATACAAGAACAAAAACGTTATTTGATGAATTTACAGAAGCATTCCATGATACTGATGAACTACTATTAATGGATATTTATGCTGCTAGAGAGCAAGATACAGGAATAGTTTCTTCTGATGAACTAGGTGATGCAATACGAAGTACTGGTGTAAAATGTATTAATGTATATTCTCACAAGGAAGCTGTCGACTATCTTATACAAAATGCAAAATCTAATGATTTAATATTAACAGTTGGAGCTGGTGATGTTGTTATTGTTGGCGAAACTTTGCTAAATACAAAATAATATTTTTATAAAGAGAGTATTTATCATACTCTCTTTTTTTAATTAATATATATTAATAGCATAATTGTATATATTATTAATTCTAATACTATGAAAATATTAATTTATTAAAATAATTTCATTCTTATTTAACTTATATGATTTTTGTTTTATAATAAACTTGTCATTAGTTTAGAGAGAAAATATTAAATAACATAAATTAAATAAATTTATGCAAACTAAAATAAAGGGTGATTAAAATGGAACTATCAAAAAAACTAATCGAGACTTCTGATTTTATTAAATCAAAATCTAAGTATACTCCTGAAATAGGGCTAATACTTGGTTCTGGACTAGGTTCTTTAGCAGACTTAATTGAAGAGCCAGAATTTTATTCTTATGAAGAATTACCTAACTTCCCGGTTTCAACTGTTGAAGGGCATGCTGGTAGACTGGTAATAGGTAAATTAGAAGGTAAAATCGTTATTGCTATGCAAGGAAGATTCCACTACTATGAAGGATATTCAATGAATGAAGTTACTTTCCCTGTAAGAGTTATGAAACTACTAGGTGTTGAGAAACTAATAGTTACTAACGCTTGCGGTGCAATTAATACTAACTTCAAAGCTGGTGAGTTAATGTTGATAACTGATCACATTAATCTATCTGGAGATAATGCTTTAATAGGAAAGAATTTAAATGAATTTGGTCCTAGATTCCCTGATATGTCAAACTGCTATAACAAAGATTTAAGAGTTATTGCTAAAGAAGTAGCTAAAAACTTAAATATTGACTTAAAAGAGGGAGTATACACTATGTGGAGTGGTCCTACATACGAAACTCCAGCTGAAATTAGAATGATTAGAGTATTAGGCGGAGATGCTGTTGGTATGTCTACTGTTCCTGAGGTAACTGTGGCTAACCATTCTGGTATTAAATCAGTAGGAATTTCATGTTTAACTAATATGGCTGCTGGAATACTTGATCAGCCACTTAGCCATGAAGAAGTTATGGAAACATCTGCTAAGGTTAAAAGCACTTTCCTTACTTTCATGAAAAGCTTAATAAAAGCAATATAATTTAGTTCTTTTAAAACTTAATATATTTAATTTACTAATGAAAAATTTATTTAAAATACATAAGATAAAGGAGTTTTTACAGTGGATAGATTTATTGGAATTATCGGTATTATAGCGATATTAGGTATAGCTTATTTACTATCAGAAAACAAGAAAAAAGTTAATTGGAGATTAGTTGCTACAGGATTAGGCTTACAAATTCTTTTTGCACTAATTATTTTAAAAGTCCCTGCAGGAAGAAAAGCCTTTGAAATAGCAAGTGGTGCTATTACTAAGTTACTTGACTTTACTTTAGAAGGTACTACTTTCTTATTTGGTAATCTTTTAGATGAAAGTACATTTGGTATGATTTTTGCACTTAAAGTTTTACCTACAATTATTTTCTTCTCATCATTAATGGGAATATTATATTACTTAGGAATTATGCAAGCAATTATTAAGGTTATTTCTAAAGTTATTTGTAAAATTCTTGGTACTTCAGGTGCAGAAACTCTAAGTGCTGTTGGTAACATATTCTTAGGGCAAACTGAAGCTCCACTATTAGTAAAACCTTACATTAAAAACATGACTAGATCTGAAATTATGGCTATCATGGTTGGTGGTATGGCTACTGTTGCTGGTGGAGTTATGGCTGGATATGTTGCTATGGGTGTTAATGCAGGACATCTTCTTGCAGCATCAATAATGGCAGCTCCTGCTGGTTTAATACTTGCTAAGATTTTAGTTCCAGAAACTGAGGAACCTGAAACAAAAGATAGTACAAACGTTGAAATAGAGAATACTGCTTCTAATCTAGTTGAAGCTGCTGCAAATGGAGCTAGCGAAGGTTTAGGCCTTGCTATGAATGTTGCTGCAATGCTTCTTGCTTTTGTAGCATTAATCGCTTTATTTAACTATCTTGTAAGTTCATTAGGTGGAGTATTTGGTTTCCCTGAGCTTAGCCTTCAATGGTTATTAGGAAAATTATTCTCTCCTCTAGCATTCGTAATGGGTGTTCCAGCTTCTGATATTACTACTGCTGGTAGCTTACTTGGTCAAAAAGTTATGCTAAACGAATTTGTTGCTTACGCTGATTTAGCAACATACACTGCTGCTGGTGCAATTAGCGCTAAAACAGAATTAATATTAACTTATGCTTTATGTGGATTTGCTAATATTAGTTCAGTAGCTATTCAAATAGGTGGAATTGGTGCATTAGCTCCTGAAAAGAAAAGCCTTATTGCTAATCTTGGATTTAAAGCCTTAATAGGTGGAGCACTTGCTACTTGCCTAACAGGTACAATAGCAGGAATATTATTCTAATAAAATGTTTAAAGGGATGCATATGCATCCCTTTAATTTTTATAAAACAACTATGTCTTTGGTGACAGAATTTAAAACTTCAACACCATCTTTCTTAACCATAACTAAATCTTCTATTCTAACCCCAATATTGTTTGGCAAATATATTCCAGGTTCTATAGAGAAAATCATACCTTCTCTTACTATATCATCATTTACAGAGCTAACATCTCCAAAATCATGAGTCTCTATACCTATACTATGCCCTGTTCTATGAGTAAAATATTCTCCATATCCTGCATCTTCAATATAACTTCTTGCAGCCTTATCTATATCTGAAAATTTCATACCCTCTTTAACAACTTGTATTGCATTTAGATTAGCATTTTTTACAGTTTCATAAACTTTTCTATGTTCATCTGAAGGCTCCTCACCAAAAAATACAGTTCTAGTCATATCTGAACAATATGATTTATAAACACCACCCATATCAATAACAATACTTTGCCCTTTTTTTAGTTTAGAATTTCCTGTTCCATGATGGGGATCTGCTCCATTTGGACTAAATGCTATTATTGGAGAAAATGAAAATTTATCTACACCTTCTTTTTCATATAATTCACGTAGAAGATTAGCATAATACTTTTCGCTATATCCCTCCTTAAGTTCTTTCCATAATGCTCTCATAACATTATCATTTTTTTGAGATGATATTCTCATTAATGCTCTCTCTTCATCATCCTTTATCATTCTTAACCTATCAATTATAGGAGATGAATTTACATATCCACTAGCAGAATTCTTTGTCATTAATGATATTAGAAAATGAGATGGCCAAGCCTTATCAATCCCAATATTATTATCTTTATCTATAAACTTAGATAAAATTCCAACTGAATCTTGAGTATCATCGTACCATATTTTTTCTAATCCCAATTCCTCATTAACAGGGAATAACTTATTTATAATAAATTTATGTTCTCCATCTACTCTTATTAATAAGGCCACCATTCTTTCTCCTGGATGTATCCACTTTCCTGTTAAATAAAATATTGCTGCTGGGTCAGTTATCAACATCTGTGTTAACCCTTTAACTTTCATTTCATCTATTACTTTATTAACTCTTAAACTTTTCATAATGCACCTCACTTTATAATGTTAAATATACTATACATTATAAAAATTTTTTTATCTACATTAATACAAAAGATAATGTTATAATATTATCATATTTCAATAGGAGGATTTACTTATGAAAATTGCAGTAATATCAGATATTCATGGAAACATATATGCACTTATGAAAACTTTAGAAGCCATTGAAGATGAGAAAGTAGATTCAATTATTTGTTTAGGTGATTTAGTTGGATACGGGCCTCACCCAAATGAAGTTATTGCCTTAATTAGAAGAAGAAACATACCTTGCATTAAGGGTAATTATGATGCTTCAGTTGTTGATGGTAGCTTTACTTTTATAAGAGAAAACTCTATTAACTCTTTCTCACTTCCTTGGGCAAATGAAGAATTAAGAGCTCAAAATAGATATTTTTTAGATAATTTACCCTCTTCTATCTCATTGAATTTTAATAATAAAAAGGTTTTATTTGTTCATGGAAGTCCAAATAAAATAAATCAATATTTATTACAGGATGATGAAATAACTAAAGAAGTTATGGATAATTTGAATGAAGACATATTAGTATGTGCACATACTCATATTCCTTCAATAAAAGAGTTTGATTCCAAGTTATTTGTAAATGTAGGTAGCGTTGGAAAGCCTAAAATAGGTAGACCTAATTGTACCTTCGCAGTAATAGATATAGAAAGTAACGGCAAAACGACTGCTTCCATAAAAGAAGTTGAATATGAAGTTAAACGAATTGTTAAAGATATGAAAATGTTGAATTTTCCTTCTTCATTAATTTCTAGTCTTGAAACAGGTAATGAATAAATTAGAGGCTGTCTATATTATATGGACAGCCTCTTTTATTATTGAATTAGAACCCCTACTATTCTGCACTTACTTAATATATTCACATCTCCCTTATGACATGACTCAAAGTACTTAGTTACATCTTTACCTGCTCTTATTCCAAAATGCCTTCCATCTCTCCACTTTATAAAATCAGTTACTTCATAAACAGTTCCTCTAACTACAATTAATGCTTGCCCACCATTTTCTCCTGTATATTTAGCTACCTCATCTATTGTAAACTCTCTTTTTCTATATCCCAAATCACTTAATATTAACTCTATATCATGTAATATATACTTTATATGTTCTTTAATTACATCTCTATCTCCACTCCTTTTTATCAGTAGCCCCTTTGCCACATTTAGCTCATTTAATTTTTTGCTCAAAATACTTTCCATATAATACCTCAAATTTCTAGTTCATTACTGAATTAATATATGTATAAGTTATTGCAATTGATAAAAAATTAGTGTAAAATCATATTAATCTTATACAATTATTTACTATGATGAGAAGAGTAAGTTTAGGATGTAGTTTTAGCGATTAAGGGATGGTGTAAGCCTTATACGAAACCTTTTCTGAAGAACATCTCTGAGTTTCTAACCGAAAACATTTGTTAGTAGGCTTAGACGGATCCAAACCGTTATTTATTGGGAGGCATTTTAATGTGCCTATTAAAGTGGTCAATTTATTGACAAATTGGGTGGTACCGCGAGAGTTTCCTTTCGTCCCTTTATTGGGATGAAGGGTTTTTTTATATGTAAAATTATTAATATTATTTCAAGGAGGTTACAAACAAAATGACAACTCTAATTAAATCAATGTACAGAGATACAGCTAAATACTTATCTAGCGAAGTTGAAATAACTGGTTGGGTAAGAACTCTAAGAGCTTCAAATGCTTTTGGATTTATTGAAGTGAATGATGGATCATTCTTTAAAAATATACAGGTAGTATTTGATAATAGTTTAGATAACTTCAAAGACGTTTCTAAACTTCCTATAAGCTCTTCAATTAGAGTAATTGGTACTTTAGTTGAAACACCTGGAGCTAAGCAAGCTTTTGAGGTTCAAGCTAAACAAATAGTAATTGAAGGTATGAGTAATGCTGATTACCCTCTTCAAAAGAAAAGACATACTTTTGAGTACCTAAGAACAATTGCTCATTTAAGACCAAGAAGTAATGCTTTTTCTGCTGTATTTAGAGTAAGATCTGTTGCGGCTTATGCTATACACAAATTCTTCCAAGATCAAGGATTCGTATATACTCATACTCCACTAATTACTGGTAGTGATTGTGAAGGTGCAGGAGAAATGTTTAAAGTTACTACTTTAGACCTTAACAACGTTCCAAAAACAGAGGATGGAAACATCGACTTTAAGGAAGATTTCTTTGGTAAAGAATCAAACCTTACTGTTTCAGGGCAATTAAATGGAGAGTGTTATGCTCTAGCATTTAGAAACATTTATACTTTCGGACCTACATTCAGAGCTGAAAATTCAAATACTGCTAGACATGCTGCTGAATTCTGGATGATAGAGCCTGAAATCTCATTTGCTGATTTACAAGATGATATGGAATTAGCAGAAGATATGCTTAAGTACGTTATAAAATACGTTATGGATGAATGTCCTGAAGAAATGCAATTCTTTAACCAATTTATAGATAAAGGGTTACTTGATAGATTAAATCATGTAGTTTCCTCTGATTTCGGTAAAGTTTCTTATACTGATGCTATAGAACTATTAAAGACTTGTGGTAAAGAGTTTGACTATCCTGTTGAGTGGGGAATCGATCTTCAAACTGAACATGAAAGATATCTTACTGAAGAGCACTTTAAAAAGCCAGTATTTGTTACTGACTATCCAAAGGATATTAAAGCTTTCTATATGAGATTAAATGATGATGGTAAAACAGTTGCAGCAATGGACTGCTTAGTTCCTGGAATAGGAGAAATCATTGGTGGTTCTCAAAGAGAAGAAAGACTTGATGTATTAAAAAGTAGATTAGCTGAATTAAACCTTAGTGAAGAAGACTATTGGTGGTATTTAGAACTTAGAAAATACGGTGAAACTAAACACGCTGGATTTGG
Source organism: Clostridium sp. (assembly GCA_051653165.1). Taxonomy (GTDB): domain Bacteria; phylum Bacillota; class Clostridia; order Clostridiales; family Clostridiaceae; genus Clostridium. The sequence continues at coordinate 113,204 of JBOFVP010000363.1, read as the reverse complement.
ATTAGGTTTTGAAAGATTAATAATGTATGTTACTGGTATGTCAAATATCAGAGACGTTATTCCTTTCCCAAGAACTACTGGTCAATCAGACTTCTAATAAAAATGAGCAGAGAAATTTTTCTCTGCTCAAATTTTTATTTAACTGTGTTTTTTACTAATGTATAAAGGGTTGCTACAGGTTCACCTGTTCCGCCTTTGCCATATATCCCACTAGCACCATCTCTCCATGATGTTCCTGCTATGTCAAGATGTAACCATGGAGTACTCTTAGCAAACTCACCTATAAATAATCCTGCTGTTATAGTACCTCCATATCTACCTCCTGTATTCTTTAAGTCAGCTATATCAGACTTAACTAATTCCTTATATTCATCAAAGGATGGAAGTTGCCAGAATTTTTCCCCTGTAATCTTTGAAGCTTCTATTAACTCATTATAAAAATCTTCATTATTCGTTACAACTGCTGTTGTAGTGTTACCTAAAGCAACCAATGCTGCTCCAGTTAAAGTTGCAACATCTATAACTTTATTTACTTTTTCTTTTTCTATTATATAATGTACAGCATCAGCTAAAGTTAATCTTCCCTCAGCATCTGTATTTAAAACCTCTATTGTTTTTCCAGCCATACTACCAATTATATCTCCTGGCTTATAACCATTACCATCTATCATATTCTCACATGCAGCTATAACTGAGATAACGTTAGCCTTTAGCTTTCTCTTTGCAATTACAGACATAGCTCCAATAACAGCAGCGGCTCCACCCATATCAGATTTCATAGTATCCATACCAGTTGGTGGTTTTATACAATACCCACCTGAATCATAAGTAAGCCCTTTCCCAACTAATCCAAGAACATTATCCTTATTAGCCTCATCACCTATATATTTCATTATTATAAACTTAGGCTCTTTACTTGAAGCTCTACCCACTGCTAAAAATGCTTCCATTTTTAATTCTTCTATTTCTTTTAATCCTAAAACCTCAACCTCAAATCCGTATTCTTTTCCACACTTTTCAGCTTCATTAGCAAGTGTTTCTGGATATATTACATTTGCTGGTTCATTTACTAAATCCCTTGTTATATAAATTGCATCTGCTAATTGTAGTCCCTCATTAATTGAATCCTCAATTTCATTTGATTTATCAATACCATGTGCACCAATTGACACTAATTTAAGTTGTGCATCCTTTTTATCACTTTTATATTTATTAAATTTATATGCAGCTAACTTAAATCCTAAAGCTACCTCTTTAGTCATATCAACTAATGATATATTGTCCACTTCAATCAGTCTTACAAATGCTTCTTTTATCTTTAACTCTTCAACTTTTTTGTAGGCTTTATTTATAACTGACTTTAAGCCACCTAGAGTTAATTCGCTTTTCTTTCCTAATCCAACTAAAATCACATCTTGCATAATTCCATTATTATCTCTTGTTACAGAATAAATTTCTGCCTTTTTACCTTGGAATTTTTCACTTGATTTTAAGCTGTTTAAGATTGTATTTATCCCCTCATTTGGTGTTGATAAATTTTCTTCATTTAAAAATATTATTAATCCATCTACCTCAGAACATTTTTTAGTCTTAAATCCTATGTTCATTTTAATCACTCCTTCTCCTTAGAACTATATTTATTTCTTTTAAATAATATAGCATATTTATATATTTTTTACCAGATTATTTATATAACCTTGTATTTATTAACTAAATTTTAATATTTTATGGTTTAGGCTAATAAATCATAATTTTTTTGTTTTACAATGTATAACTCTTGTAAAATATGACAATAATTAAAATGTACATGTTGATTTCCTTTCATTACGATGAAGGAAACCTCCATTCCCCCAAAAAAGAAAGAGTGATCCCTGTCACTCTTTTTTTAATTATATTCTAATATTACAACCTTTCCAGACTTTAATGATTCTTTAACATCTATAATCCTTTGATTAGTTGATCCTCTAAACCTTATATTTTCATCTTTTTTATTTTTATCAAACTTACCATCAATAATTACATCAATATTATTGATTAACTCATACCATCCAGTTCTTTGGTCCAATTTATCCAATATATACTCAAATATATATCCAGTATAAACCCATACATTTAACTTATTTTCTTTAAATGCTTTTGCCATATATGCAAACTCTTCTGCTTGCTCTAGTGGATCTCCTCCTGAAAAGGTAACCCCTTTTATCATAGGATTTACTAATACATCCTCTATTAATTTATCCATATCCTTAAGCTCACCACCATCAAATCCATGTGTATCTGGATTAAAACATTCTTCACAGTTATGCTTACACCCTTGGCTAAAGAAAACACGTCTTATACCTGGACCATTTACTAAACTTTCATAGGCAATTCCAGCTAATCTAATACACTTATCCACCTTTATCACCCCTTATCGCTTATTTTATGTATTAGTAATTTTATTATACCACCTTTATTACACAATTATCCAAATTAAAAATGACTATAGCTGTATATTTACTATAGTCATCTCTAATTATATTAATTCAATGCTTTTACATAGTTTAATCTTCCACCAGCTTTTATTATCTCAACTTCATTTGAAGTTAATTGTATCAATACTTCAAATTCAGTTCCCTTAGTAATATTTTTTACTTTTAGGCTTCCTGCTGATAAATTATTGTTTATATTTTCAAATACTATTTCATCAACCAAATCTATTGAATTATAATCATCTTCATTTTTAAATTCCATTGGAATAATTCCATTATTAATTAAGTTTGCCTTATGAATTCTTGCAAATGATTTTGCAACTACCCCTTTAACACCTAGATATAGTGGTGCTAATGCAGCATGCTCTCTTGATGAACCTTGTCCATAGTTATTACCTGCAATTATAAATCCACCATTATATTCCTTAGCTCTCTTAGGAAACTCAGTATCTACAGTGTTAAAACAGAAATCAGCTAAATATGGTATATTAGATCTAAATGGTAATAATTTAGAGTTAGAAGGCATTATATGGTCTGTAGTAATATTATCTTCTACCTTAATTAATACCTTCCCATCTAAGGATTCAGCCAATTCTTTATTCACTGGGAATGGTTTAATATTTGGGCCTCTAACAACTTCTACTTCTTCACCATTATCGGCTGGCTTTATTATCATAGAGTCATCTATTAAAAACTCACTTGGTAACTCTACTGTAATGTCTACATCCATTTCTCTTGGATCTGTAAATACACCAGTTATTGCAGAAACAGCAGCTGTTTCTGGACTAACCAAGTATACATTTGCTGATAAAGTTCCTGATCTTCCATAGAAATTTCTATTAAATGTTCTTAAAGATACTCCATCTGTGCCTGGTGCTTGCCCCATTCCTATACATGGTCCACAAGAGTTCTCTAATATTCTTGCTCCTGCACTTATTATATCTGCTAAAGCTCCATTCCTAGCCATCATCTCCATAACTTGTCTTGATCCTGGAGCAATTACTAAACTTACATCTGAATTTACTTTTTTACCTTTTAATATTTTTGCTACTTTCATTAAGTCTTCATATGATGAGTTTGTACAACTACCTATAGCAACTTGATCAACTTTAATTTTTCCTATACTTTCAACCTCTTCAACATTATCAGGACTATGAGGTTTAGCAGCTAATGGTTTTAATTCATTTAAATTTATTGTTATCTCTTCATCATATATAGCATCCTCATCAGCTTTTAATTCAGCCCAATCTTCTGCTCTTCCTTGTGCTTTAAAAAATTCTAATGTTTTCTCATCACTAGGAAATATTGATGTTGTTGCCCCAAGTTCAGCTCCCATATTTGTTATTGTTGCTCTTTGAGGAACTGATAGTGTTTTAACTCCTTCACCACCATACTCAAACACTCTAGAAACTCCACCTTTTACTGTAAGCTTTCTTAAAACTTCCAATATTATATCCTTAGCAGCAACCATCTTATTTAGATTACCTACTAAGTTAATTTTACATACCTTTGGAGTATTTATGTTATATGCTCCTCCACCCATGGCTAAAGCAACATCTAATCCACCTGCTCCCATTGCAAGCATACCAACACCACCTGCTGTTGGTGTATGTGAATCAGACCCTATTAACGTTTGTCCTGGTGTTGAAAATCTTTCTAAAAACACTTGATGACATATTCCGTTTCCTGGCTTTGAAAAATGAACCCCATATTTTGATGCCACAGTTTGTATAAACTTGTGATCATCTGCATTTTCAAACCCTTGTTGAAGCATATTATGATCAATAAATGCTACACTTCTTTTAGTCTTAACTCTATCAATACCCATAGCTTCTAATTGTAAATAGGCCATTGTTCCAGTTGAATCTTGAGTTAAAGTTTGGTCTATCTTTAATCCAATTGGTTGACCAACTTTTAATTCTCCTTCCACAACATGGTTTTTTAAAATTTTATAAACTATATTTTCTCCCATTGTTTTGCCCCCTTTTATTTTAAGCTTCCTTAGATAATCTTTGGTATTCTTTATATAATTGAACTAACTCCTTGTCAAAAAGACTTCTCTTTAATCTAACTGAAGTAGATCTAACCATTTCTAATATTGCTGCAGATTCTTTCTCATCTAAAACTATATTGTACTCTTTAAACTTATTAACTATCCCAGCTTTTCCTGAGTGCTTACCTATCACAATTTGTCTTTCTAATCCAACTAAATCTGGAGCAAAAGCTTCATAATTCTTTGGATTCTTTATTGCCCCATCAGCATGAATTCCAGACTCATGTGCAAACATATTATCACCAACAATAGCCTTCCAAGCTGGAAGTATTCTACCTGATGCCATTGATACATACTCAGATAACTCTCTAAACATCTTTGTATCTATTTCTTCTTCATAGCCATAAACGCATTTTAAAGCCATTAATACTTCCTCTAATGCAGCATTTCCTGCTCTTTCCCCAAGTCCATTTACAGTTACCCCAACATGACTTGCACCTGCTTCAATTCCTGAAATAGCATTGGCTGTTGCCATACCAAAATCGTTATGAGTATGCATTTCTAAATTAAATCCTGTCTTATTAACTAAGTACTGAATATCATTACTTAATCTAAACGGCTCCATAATTCCAACTGTATCACAGTATCTAAATCTATCTGCACCTGCTTCTTTAGCAGTATTTATAAATTCAACTAAAAACTCTCTGTCAGCTCTAGATGCATCCTCTCCATTAACAGATACATATAAACCATTCTTTTTAGCAAATTCAACAGCTTTAACCATATTTTCAAGAACCCACTCTCTTGAGGTCTTAAGCTTATGTTGAATATGAATATCTGAAACAGAGATTGAAATAGCAACTGCATCTACCCCACAATCAATAGATTGCTCTATGTCTGATATTACTGCTCTGTTCCATGCCATAATGCTACTTTTTAAATTTCTTTGAACTATATTTTTTATTGCATTTTTTTCATCTCCACCCATAGCAGGTATTCCAACTTCTAGCTGATCTACCCCTAAATCACTTAACATAGATGCTATGGTAATTTTTTCAGCATTTGCAAATACCACTCCTGCTGTTTGTTCTCCATCTCTTAATGTAGTATCTACAACATATAACTTTTTGCCTGTTTTAGGATTTACTATTGACATAAATTAGCCCCCTTTTCCTATATTTTTTTAATCCCCAATTCTAAAATTACAACTTTCTTTACTAATTTTACCATAACTGATTTATTATAACAACCTTCTTTTCTGTGTTAATTGAGAAAATTGCAAGTTTTTTTTAATTTAATTCACTTTAGTAGCAATTTTACTATTTTAATAAGATTTAAGTGCTAATTTTTGCAATTTTTATTTTAATTCTTGCACTACTCTTGTTTCACAACATAATAAAAACTACTTAGCTAATTTTAACTAAGTAGTTTACTTAATGATAATTCTTCATATTCTATTTATCTGATCGCTACCATTGCTAACACTCCCACCTCTACAGGTGGGGGCTAAGCACTGCTACGCGCCTAGATAAGTTCTTCTAAGCATCAGATGATGTAATGTTAAAATTCACAAACTCTACCTGATGCTAAGAATCACTTGATATTACGTTTAGAAGATTATATATATTTATAACTATTTTTATTACTTCCTGTATGTGTTATTCGTTCAGCTCTTTCATGATATTTTCCTGAACCAAACCTCTCATCTAAACTTAAATATCCTGTCACTCTTGAAATACCTTGTATTTCATGACTGCCACAAGAACAACATTTACTTTGATTATTTGTCAAATATTTCCCACAAATCTTACAATATCTTATATGAAAGTTTATACCTAAATAACTTATATTTGTATTTTTATAAGAATAATGTAAAATATTCATAATTGCTTCTTCATTTGGTGCATCATCAACCTCTATATAACTGATATGACCTGCATTACATAATTTGTGATAAGGTGCTTCAATATCTATTTTATCCTTTATTGATATAGGATAACCTACTGGCACATGATAACTATTTGTATAATACTCCTTATCAGTAACACCTTTTACTACCCCAAATATTTTTTGATCTTGCTTGATAAACTTTCCTGATAACCCTTCTGCTGGAGTAGCATAACAACTCCAGTTTAATGATGTTTCTTCTGTCAATCTATCAATGTACACCCTAATATATTCTATTATCTCTAACCCTAATTTCTTTGCATCTTCACACTCTCCATGATGCTTTCCTGTTAATGCAATTAAAGTTTCTGCTAATCCAATAAATCCAATTCCCCATGTACCTTGTTTTAAAATAGGTTCTATTGAATCCTCTTGCTTTAATCCCTCGGATCCTTTCATTAACCCTTGACCTGCTACAAAAGGTAAATCCATAACTCTTAAATTCTTTAAAACATTATACCTATGAAGAAGTGATTCTTTCGCTAAATCTAACTTGTTTTTTAATAAACCATAGAATTGATTTATATCACCTTTAGCTTGCAATCCAATTCTAGGTAAGTTAATAGTTGTTGGCGCAATATTTCCTCTACCTTTACAACCAGGTTCCCCATTAACATTTTTCATAAGATATGTCCTACATCCCATAGTTGCAGGCATATATCCCATATCATAATATTCCTTATTAAAATCTGCGTCAATATTCATAAAGGTTGGATTCATTCTCTTAGCTGCAACTCTACAAGCTAATCTAAACAAATAAAAATATGGATCATTTTCTTCCCTGTTAACTCCATCCTTAACTCTAAATATTATATTAGGGAAAATAGGTTGCTCTCCTTTTCCTAAACCTTTTTCATATTCTAATAAAAATATCTCACAAACTAAAGCAGCATCTTCTGTTTGTGGTATACCTAAATTTATAGAACTAAATGGAACTTGAGATCCTGCCCTTGAATGCATTGTGTTTAAATTATATACAACACCTTGCATTGCTTGATGAACTCTCTCCTTAAGTTTTTGTTCTATAACCTTATCTATAACATTATTTTGAACACCTAAGTCCAATAACTCTTTTCTTATTTCTTCTCTAGTAGGCTCAATAAAAATAGCCATATCATTGTCAAAATCCGGATGAGACTGCCCTCCAAACATATCATTCTGAGTTGATTGCAATAATATACATGATAATTCTGCTGCTGTCTCTATTCTCCTAGGAGGTTTGATCGTTCCGTATCCTGTGTTAAATCCTTTTTCTAAAATCTCTCTAGTAGGTATATGGAGACAATTAGTAGTTAAGTTATAACTATCTAAATCATGATAATATAAATCTCCATTTTCATGAGCTTTAGACATATACTTAGGCATAGAGGCTAAGTTAAACCACTTATTTGATTCTGATGCAATCCTCAATAACTTTGAACTAAAATTATTACCAACATTGGCATTATCTCTATCTGTCTCGATTCCAATTTGTTTAATAGCTTTCATTAAATCAGATTTTATTTCTCTAACCTTAGTTCTTTCTTTTCTATAGTTAGAATAAAAAGCTACTACCATTTCATGACCACTATCCTTCAATGCTTTTTCAACTAGATTTTGAATCTCCTCAACTGATACTCTATCAATCCCTGTCATCTCTATATAATTAATAACTTTTTGAATAACATCAAACACTTGACTAGTCTTTAATTTAACACCTGCTTCTATAGCAGCACTTCTTATTGCATTCCCAATTTTCTCTACATTAAACTCTACTTCTCTTCCGTCCCTTTTCACAACATATAGCATATGAAAGACCCCCGTTACACAATATATAGTACTTATTCATTATACTCCAACCATATTTTATGTGCAATTTGAAAAAGATTTATTTTAGGTTATATATTTCTTATTATGTTTATTTATCTTCTATTCTTATCGTTTTCTATTGAGTATCGTATTTGTTTTTTCCTAGATTTAGAAATTAACATAAATATTTTAACATATTATGTTAATACTAGTAGTATGATACTTAGAAAGGATGATATTATGATAAAATTTAAATTTTTGTGCTTATTTGTAGTTATGATTATTTTAGGAGTAATTACATACAGTTATTTTCCTGTTAAAACAGAGTATAAAGATACCGACTCTAAATCACCAGAAGATCTCCAAACTATATCTCAAAAATATTACAGCAACTATACCGGACTTGAGATTTCTAAATCAGAAAAAGGTAATACACCTTTTATGGTAATGATAGAAAACTCTAATGAAGCTAGACCTCAAAGTGGTTTATCATCAGCTGATATTATATTTGAAACCAATGCCGAAGGTGGAATACCTAGGTTTATGGCCTTATTCCAAAGTGAATATCCTGAAACTATAGGTCCAGTTAGAAGTGTTAGACCATACTATTTAACATTAGCTAAAGAACAAAATATTCCTTTTGCACATTGCGGAGGTTCTCAAGAAGCTTTAAATGAAATATCTTCATCAAATACTTTAATGAGCTTAAATGAAATATCTAATGGTAAGTACTTCTGGAGAGATACTACAAGAAAAGCTCCACACAACTTATATACTAGTTCAACTAATGTATTAAAGGCTATATCTGATAAAAAGTGGCTTGTTGAACCTAATGCCATAATGACATTCAACAATGTAAATTCTAATAATAGTAGCCTCACTAACTGTAATAGTTATTCATTAAAAATCAGCAACTATTACAACACCAATTATATTTATAACGGTAATAAATATGAGAAGTCAATGAATGGTGAATTGGCCATTGATTCAAATAATAATAAAACATTATCCTTCACAAATGTTGTTATACAAAAGGCATCAATGTCTCTACAACCTGATAATATCCATATTAACATTGATATGGTAGGAGAGGGTACTGGTCAAGTATTAAGAAACGGAAAAATCCAAGATGTTAAATGGAGAAAGGATTCCCCTAATTCAAAAACTATATTAACTGATTATGCTGGTAACGAAGTATCTCTATCCCCTGGTAAAACTATATGGCATATTGTAGATACTTCCACAAATATTCAATTCAAATAAATATATTTATTGCTAAACCTTATCACTAGTGATATATTAAAATCATATCAATAGTGATAAGGTTGTCTTTTTAGGAGGGTTTTTATATGGAAAAAATAGCATTAATAACCGACAGCGCATGTGACTTGACATTTGATGAAATACAAAAAAATAATATTAATATGATACCATTTAGAATAATTTATTCTTATGGTGAATATGAGGACAAGATTACAATTACACCTAAGGAAGTTTATAATTCATTCAAAAATGAAATACCAACTACCTCCCTTCCAAGTATGGAACAATTAAATGATTTATTGAATGAACTTGAAGCAGATGGATACACTCATTTAATTGCCATAACAATTTCTAGTGGCTTATCAGGAACATTTAATGCCTTAAGACTTTATATAGAAGAGAGGACTTCTCTAAAATATTTCTTATATGATACTAGTACATTATCAATTGCTGAAGGTTCTATTGTTTTAGACGCTTCAAAAATGATTGCTAATGGAAATAGTTTTGATGAAATTATAGCGACTCTTCCCTCCCTTAGAAAAAAAACTCATACATTTTTTACCCTTGATACTCTTGAATATCTCATCAAAGGTGGTAGAATAGGAAAGGTAACAGGTACTCTAGGGCAGATTTTAGATCTTAAACCTATTATAAAAGTTGGCGATGATGGAATTTATCATAATCATTCTAAAGTTAGAGGTAGAAAAAAATCCTTAAATACTTTAATTGATATTGTTAATTCTTACACCCACGCTACTAAATGTAAGGTATGGATAGTTCAAGGTGATGCTTTAGATGATGCAAAAATATTCAAGGATAAAATTAGTAATAACCCAAATGTAATTGATGTTGAAATTACAGAATGTGGTCCAGCCCTTGTTGTTCACACAGGACCTGGCCTAATTGGTATGGTTATAAAAGAATTAAACTAAGTTATATCCTTTCACAGAAAAGGTTGTGTACAATTTTATGAGCAAATTGAATTTCGATAATATTGATGATATCAAAGCAGAAGAAAAACGATTATATGAAGAATATAAAAAAAAGATTGCTGAATTAAAAAAAGTTCAGAAAGAAAAAGAAGCTGTAGGGCAAGTTTTTACAAAGGGTTTATTACCTATTTATGTATTATATATACTTACCTTAGGACCTACTAATGGTAATGAAATTGCAAATAAAATAGGAGAAAGAACTACTGGCCTATGGATTCCAAGTACAGGTGGTATCTATCCTATATTAAAGAAATTTGAAAAAGACGGTTGGATTGTTGGGCAATGGGATGACCCTAAGAAAAAGTTCCAAAAAATATACGTTTTAACTAAAGAGGGGCAAGTTGAATTTTTAAAAAGAAAAAAACTTCTTAAACCTAAAATTGAAGAAGCATTTGAAATATTTAAGATAATTTATGGTGATATATATTAGTTAAGTGAATAATTTTTAATAATCTTCTAATACTAAAAGAAAAGTTATTAGGAGATTTTTTATGAAAAGTATTGTTATTGATAAAACCCCTTATGATTATTATGTAGAACTACCAGATGGTAGTATTAAATTTACTATAGGAAATATTAATGCTAATATTGGTGACTCATTACCACTTTCTACTGATTGTTTATCACATTCATCTAATATAAAATTTGATAATAAATTTGATTATTTATAAAAATAAATCCTAGATAATTTAATTAACTATCTAGGATTTATTTTTTTATGCTGTTATTGCACTTACTGGACAACTTGCCTCTGCCTCTTTTACCTCATCTTCATTTTTTTGTGGTACTTCATCTAAACAAACCTTTGATTTACCATCATCATCCATTTCAAATACTTGTGGACAAATAGATGCACATAAGCCACATCCAATACATGTTTCCTTATCTACATTTGCTCTCATAAACCTACTTCCTTTCATTTTTAAATTACATAGTTATATTTCCATATTTTTATATAATTTATGTATGAAATTAGTAAATACCTTCAAAAATTAATGAATATAATGGATTTTCCTTTATATATGATTCCGCAACTCCATCTTCTAAAGCTTCTGTTAATTCAATATTAATCGGTAGTTCTCCTAATAATTTAACGCCTAAATATTCAGCATGCTCTTCTGCAGATTTATTACTAAAAACCCTTAGCTTCTTATCACATCCATCACAAACTATATATGACATATTTTCTATAACACCTCTAATATTCACACCCATTTTTTGTGCCATTATAACAACTTTCTTTACTATCATTGAAACCATATCTTGAGGTGTAGAAACTATAATTAATTCATTTATAAAGAAGTCTTGCATTACAGTCAACGCTATATCCCCTGTACCAGGAGGCATATCTATTAATAGATAATCTAACTCTCCCCAATTTGTATCATAATACATTTGTTGAAGTGCTCCTGTTATTACTGGTCCTCTCCATATAACTGGTTGCTCCTCCATCTCCATTAATAAATTCATTGATATTATTTTTATACCACTTGAAGTACTCACAGGTTCAAACTTCATTTCTTTTTCTGAAACTGGTATAATTCTAGCCCTTTCATTATTAACACCAAAAAATCTAGGTATTGAAGGACCTGTTATATCTGCATCTAAAACCCCAACTTTATAACCTTTTTTACATAACATAGTTGCAAGCATACCTGTTACAGTTGACTTTCCAACACCACCCTTACCACTAATTATTCCTATAACATTTTTAGCATTTCCATACTTGGGTGTCTTTTTAATCGTACATTTTGTTGCTCCCTTTGATGGACATGTATCTCTACTTGCACAACTTGAACAATTTGACATATATAAATCAACTCCTATTCTATTACCATTCATCTGGTCTCTTATTTGCTTCACTAACTTCTATTTCCCAAGAGTTATATCCATAAACGCCTACAACATAAAAGTTTTCATATATTTTATCTTTTTTATTATCAATCGTAATTAAAGTTTTAAATGTCGTATTATTAAATCCTCTATTTTTTACATTAATAACCACATTGTAATCTTCAGGATTGTTATTAACGATTTCTACATCACCTAATATTTTTCCTAATTCTAACTTGAATTGTTCTAGTTCAACTGAAAACATATATTTTAAACAATCCACATCAGCCATAATATTTACTCCAATTTTATATCCTTCTTTATTAAGATCCTCCTTTTTTAATTTGGCGACCTTTAATATAGAGTTATAATATATATCGTTAAAATCCCTAGGTTTTCTTATAAAAGATAAGTTTTGTAGTATTGTTTGATCTAAATGTTTAGAGACTGTATATGCCTTATTTTCATCATAGAAATTACCTTCTCCTCTTTCATTTACACCTACCACGTAATTATATTTTTTAACTTCCCCTCCAACATGAATCTCAAAAACATAGTCTGGTTCTAATGGTGTTCTACCATCGGTTGGATTACCTGATGCTAATGCTTCATATATATCCTTTATTGCATGTTGCTCTGTAACAATAAATCTAAATCCTTTATCTCTATTATTTTGAATAACTATTTTTTCTACTTTGTTTTCTTTAATATATTCAAAATCTTCATTTCTAAATCCTAGCTTTATCATTCCTTTATCTACAATTGCACACCCTGCAAAAGAAAGTGATATAATAAGTATAATTATAATACTGGCTATCGATTTTAATTTATTCACCACTTTTTTCTCTCCCTTTGAATTTCTCTCTGTTAAATATAATTATTCCAAAAATTAATGTAAATATTGATATAAACTGTGAAGTTGATAAAGTTCCAACACTTCCTCTTGGATCATTCCTTAATATTTCAACTAAAAATCTCCCTATACTATAAATAATTGCATACATAGCAAGTACATTGCCTTTATTTTTACTTCTTTTAGCATACCATATTAAAAATCCAGCTAATATAAAATCAAATATAGATGAATATACTTGAGTTGCATGAAGATGAACTCCAGCCGGTGCTAATGAATCATTTGGAAATACTAACGATATGGGAAATTCTGTCTCTGCACCATAACAACACCCTGCAAGTAAACATCCAATCCTTCCGAATCCTTGCCCAATTGCTAATGATGGTGCTGCTAGATCTAATACCTCAAATGTGTTCCATTTCTTTATTCTACAATACGTATATACCGTTATAGCTCCCAATATTATAGCTCCAAATATAACAAATCCATATCCAAAATCCAACAAAATAGATGGATTGTTAATTATAGCTTTAAATTCAGTTATTATAAATAAAAGCTTCCCTCCAAGTACTCCTCCTATTATTGCAAAGAGCACTAAATTAAATATACTATCCTCATCATAACCTTTAATTTTAGCTCTTTTTATAAAAATAGTCATTGCCGTTAATATCCCAATAGCTATCATAAATCCATAACTATATATTTCAACTCCAAAAATCTCAAATAAAACTAACTTCATAAAACCCCTCCTAGATTAGTGTATAAAATTAGGAGAAGCATTTAGCTTCTCCTAATATATATAAATTATAATACTTCTACCTATTAATAGCAAATTTATTTATAATTTTCTTCTATTTCTTAAACTTTCTTTTTATTAATAGTTTACATCCTATTCTACTGGAACTACAATATTGCAATTCTTAAAGTCATAGAACATTAACCAACATCCTACTTCTTCATCGTTATTGCTTACCCATGTTACAAAACCTGTTTTCCCTGAATATGGTTGTTCATCTCTATCCTTTTTACCTGGCACTGCATAAACTAAGTACTTTAAATTTCCTTTTGAATCACATTTATATCCCATCATAAAATGTCCATACTTCTTTATATATGGGAAATAGTTTATCATTGGATAATATGCTACTGTATACTTGTTGTAATTAGTTATATGGCACATATCATCTAAATCTTTAACGTCAACCTTATACCATTTACAGTATTTAATATCTTTGAATGAATTTTTAACTTCCCTAAAGTCTTCCACTATACTCTCAAAGTATTCTCCTATAGACCCTCTAAGCTTAAAGTTATCTGGATCTACATCACACTCTTCTTCTATATTATTTTCATATTCATCAAACTTACTCTTATTTGAGTTGTTATCAGTTTTCTTTTTCTTGCTATATCCCTCATCATCATTATTTTTTTCATGTTTCATTTCATCTTCTTGTTCTGTTTCAATATGTTCTTCCTTTTTAATATGTTTGTGATCTTTACTTTCTTTTTTCTCCACAGGCTTTTCTTTAATAATATTTTCATCTATAGCTTCAACCATCTTTAATTTATTCCAGTTGTCTCCACCTTGTTCTCCATTTATAAATCCATATAATACATACTTCTTTTGTCCATCTTTCTCTGAATAAATACCTGCCCCAGATATTTTATCATATCCCATATTTAATCCAGCAATATTATCTGCCATGTATTCTTTAATACACTCACCTTTTCCCATTTGACTTACAGGTAATGGTCCTAAATTAATTATTTGCTTTAAGTCTTTTTTATTGCATATTAATACCATATTGTATTTTTTATCTGGTTTTAAATTCTGAGTATAATATGTTATTTTGCATCTATCTGCTCTTGCTTCAATTTTTGCATATCCTGATTGAGCTTTATCTGAGTCTTCTAATCGCTCATGTTCTTGTAATATTATAAAATTTCTATATAACTTATTTTGTGCCACTTTATATTCTCCTCCATTTTATATTATTTCTATACATTATATGCATTAGAGTTTTTGATATGATATTTATTGATAATTTAAATTATTAATATTTCTTTCATCTTATCAGCCTTCCATAACTAATTAACCCTACATTTTATGTTCACATACAATATATAGTGATAACTTTAATTGATAAAATATACTTATGAAGAATTAAATAAATAGCCTTACCCAAACTATAGTTATTATAGAAAAAAAGCCCCTGTTATTAAACCGAAGCTTTTTACAATATTACATTACTTTATTTATTTCATTAGCTAATTGGGCAAACTCCTCTAGTGATAGAGTTTCTCCTCTTCTTTTAGGGTCAATACCTGCATCTTCAAAGGCTTTTTCTAAATCTTCTTTCTTAGGACCCATTGATTTTACACCATTCCATAGAGTTTTTCTTCTCATGTTAAATGCATTTCTTATAATATCAAACATTAATTTTTCATTATCCACATTAACTCTAGGTTCAGATAACTTATCTAATTTAACAACTATTGAATCTACTTTAGGTCTTGGCATAAAACAAGTTGGAGGTACTCTTCTTACAATTGAAGTATTGCAATAATATTGTACTAATAATGATAGTGCACCATATTCTTTACAATTTGGTTCAGCAGCTATTCTTTCTCCAACTTCCTTTTGTATCATTATAGTTAATGATTTAAAATTATATCCTTCTTTTAATAACTTAACTATAATAGGTGTTGTTACGTAGTAGGGTAAATTAGCAACTAATTTAACAGACTTTTCATCTCCAATTATTTCATTTAAATTAACCTTTAAACAATCATTATGTATTAGTTCAAATTTAGGATTATCTCCTAATATTTCTGTTAATATAGGAATTAAATCATTATCTAATTCAATAGCAACTACCTTTTTTGCCTTATTTAATAGCTGTGCTGTTAATGTTCCAACTCCTGGTCCAATTTCAATTACTAAATCTTCCTCGTTTACATCTGCTCCACTTACTATATCTCTTGGAACTGATTGATCAACTAAAAAGTTTTGTCCTAAACTTTTTGAAAACTTAAAATTATATTTCTTAACTACCTCTTGGGTTCTTATATCATGTATATCCATATTTACTCTCCTAGTTTTTTGTTTATTTTATTCATTGCAATAACAAATTCTTCTTCTGTTATTCCATAATTATTCATTCTATTTAATAGTTGATTAGCATTTGCATATCCTATTCCCAATTCTTTACCTAGTTCAACTCTTCTTATTTTTGATTCGCTATGTCCTGTTAACTTAAAGAATAAAAGATCTTTTATATTAAAAACTTCTCTTTTATCTTCTATTGTTATTTTAGCTGCTTCTAATGCTTTTAAAATAGCTTCTGGTTCTGCATTTTCTACACCTATATCCCCATCCTTAGTTCCTTCTTCTCTAGAAATATATGCATGCTTTATACCTTCCACTCTTTTAGATATAATTCTTCTTATCTTTTCTCCTGCATAATCTGGATCAGTTAGAACTATGACACCTTTCCTTTTTTGAGCTTCCTTTATTCTTGATATTACCTTTGCATTAATTCCAAATCCACCAACTGCAATAATTTCTGCATCAATAGCTCTTTTAACTGCATATATATCATCTCTACCCTCAACAACAATAACTTCTTTTATCATTAATTAACTTCCTTTCACACTTGCATATAACTAATTTACATATATATATTTATTATGTCAAATCTTATTTTAAATTAAGAAAAAGAGAGATAACTTTCGTTATCTCTCCGAGTTTTACCATTCACCTGGATAAGCGATTATATATACTTCTACGCCCTTTTTTCTACCCCATGATCTACATGCTTCTGATGAATTAAGAAAAACATCTACTATATTTCCCTTAATTGCTCCACCTGTGTCAGCGGCTATTGCGTATCCATATCCTTCTACATATACTTTACTTCCTAACGGAATAACCCTTGGGTCAACAGCAATTGTACTAATTCCACCTGGATTGTATACAGGTTTTCTACCAGTTGCAGTTGTTCCATGGCCTGAGTATGCTGTAGATTCACATATTAATCTTTTCTTAAAAGGTATATCAATACCTCCTCTATTGAAGGTTTGCATAGTTCCTTTTACGATTACCTTATTTACTGGTGAAACCAAAATCTTTTCAGATTTTTGTTTTCTTGTAAACTCTTTGCCATTTTTATATATTACTTCATACGTTACTTCTTTTTCACCATTTTGACCTTCATTCTTAACTTTTTCATAAGTGTAGTGTAGGCTTGAATCTTTCTCTGTTACAGTACTAAACTCTAACGTTTTACTCTCAACTATATCTTTCACTTCTACATTTACTACATTCACTACTAAATCCGCTTGGACCGTTGTTTCGATTGAAGGAGTTATTTCATCATACTCTAAGTTAAATGAAATACCTTGTTCTCTTAAAAACTCTTCTTCTGCTTTTAGCATATCTCCTATAGATTTTTCTGCTGTTTTAATAACAAGCTTATTGTTTCCAATTGTTATATCTACTGGGACAGCTTTTTTTATTAATATTGTTTGATCCTCTGTCAACTTTGTATCCAGTGTTGGACTTATTTTGTCCTTGTCTTCAAGTTCTATTGCTTGATCTTGTAGAGCACCTTCAACTGTTGAACTATATGTGACAAATATTTTTTCTTCTCCGTCTATACTAACTGTAATTGTCTTCCTCATGATGACCACTGTCGTAGTTAGGATCATACCTGTTATTAATAGTCCTAACATTATTTTTGCCTTTGGACCTTTAGAAAAACTTTCCTTCAAGTTTTGCTTGAATTTTTCTACCATTAATTTCCCTCCTTTGGCAAGAGCGTCCTTTGCATTATATACAACATCAGACTTTTTGTCAAACTTACACATCTCTTGCTCTTATATGAACCCTTTAAAATGCACCCTGTGCATAGAATAAAAATAAAATAATTATTTATAATAGCAGTATTAGTTTGCGGTTCATTAGGAGTCTCCTCTCACAAGTAATATGTGTTAATTAAAAACTATTAGTTTGTGAAGTTTTTCTAATTTTATACATTATTTACAATTATATTTTACCTTATATTTTTTGTCCAATCAACCTTGAAAAATTATCATTTAACTGAATATTCAATGAAATCGGTTCAATTTCTTTAATTTGTGCAATTTCTTCTATTATATGTTGAATATAGTCCGATTTATTCCTTTTTCCTCTATTTGGAACAGGAGCCATATACGGACAATCAGTTTCAACTAATAATCTATCTAATGAAACTGCTTTAACAACATCTTTTATCTTCTTAGCATTTTTAAAAGTTACTACTCCAGTGATTCCTATATAATAGCCTAAATCTGTACACTGTTTTGCAAACTCAACACTTCCAGAAAAACAATGTACCACTCCAATTACAGTTGGAAATTCTTTTAAAATTTCTAGTGTATCATTATGAGCGTCCCTATCATGTATTACCACTGGTAAATTCAGTTCCTCTGCTAACTTCATCTGATTTCTAAACGCTTCTTTTTGTATTTCTTTTGAAGGGTTTTCATCCCAATAGTAATCTAAACCTATTTCCCCTACTGCTATTACTTTACTTTTATTCTCTTTAATCAAACTCTTTAATTCTATCAATCTCTCTTGGGTTAATTCGTCTGCATTGCTAGGGTGAATTCCCAAAGCTCCATAAATAAATTCATATTTTTGAGTTAGGGTTAATGTTTTTGCTATACTATCATATGATGAGGCACAATTTAATATTCCAACTACCCCTGCTTCTTGAATTTGAGTTAAAACTTCCTCTCTATCCTCATTATAATCTTCACTATCATAATGACTATGAGTATCTATAATATTATATTTATTTTCCATGTACTATCCCATCCTTTATTATTACTTCTAATTATTATATCATAGCAATTGATTATTTATAATTTCATGAAAAATTAAAGAAATAGAAGTTTTCACTCCTATTTCTTTAATTTATTTATATGTGTATGATAATCTTTTATTATATTGTGCATTTCTTCTTTAATTGAAGAATCTAAATCCTCATGCTCACTTAAAAATTTCTCTCCCTGTTTAATTCCCATATCTATCGCCTTAATAGCATGCTCTCTAACTTCCTCATCTGTATTTATTGTGATTCCTTTTATTTTTTCAAACCACTCAGCCATCATTCCCATTATCCCAACAGTATCAGCTGCATTTCCATGTAACTGCTCTATTCTATGGGTTATAGCTTCCTCATGTCTCTTAAAGGATTCTATTATTAACTTCAACTCTTCCTTTAACTTTTTATCATTTGCTTTTTCATAATAATCTTTAAAGGTAGATCCACCCATGTGTATACCTTTTAAAAATTTATTTATTTCATGAACCATTGTTTCATTATTCATAACAAATCACCTCATAATATATTATTAGTAAAGTTATTGTTTAATATTCATTTTGACACAAAGCTGACATATTAGTGCTGTATATTAAATCTTGTAAAGTAGTTAAAGCATTATTATTTACCCCTTATAACCATCCTTTATAATTTAGATGGTTACCAAGACATCTCGTCCCCTATTGTAGATGTCTTGGTTTTTTTATGCAATAAATTTAATTTTATAATACAAATAACATATTAAAAATTAAAATCATCCTTTTTTGTCACAAACCTGTCATATTGATACTGTATATTAAATCTTGTAAAGTAGTTAAAGCATTATTATTTACCCCTTATAACCATTTAAATCAAATGGTTAAACCCAGGTATCTCGTCCCCCTATTGTAGATACCTGGGTTTTATTTTAGTTATTTATATTTAATTTTAATTTCTTACTTTCCTCTATTATCTTCTTCTTATCTATCTTATTAAATAAAACCTTCACTGACTTAATTTTTATACCTTTTACTTCTTCAAAGCTCCAGTTACCAGCTTCAAGGCCTAAAAATTCTCTTACAGTATCACAAGTTTTAGGCATAAATGGATATAATAAGTTTGTAAAATTTATTATTACTTGGACAGATTGATATATTACTTGTTCACATTTCTTTCTATCATTAGAAATCAATGCCCAAGGCTCATTCTCATCAAAAAATTTATTATTTTTCTTTATAAATTTCATTATATCTTCTAAGGCATCCTTAAATCTTCCTTCTTCAATCTTATCACCAGCATCAAAATATAAATCAAAAATATTATCCTTTAATTCATCTTCAATCTTTCCATTAGGCACTCTTCCATTAAAGTTTTTATCTATAAACAGTAATACTCTATTTATAAAATTACCTAAGATACCTACTAAATCATTATTATTTGTATTAATAAACCCTCTCCATGTAAAATCAGTATCCCTCTTTTCTGGAGAATTTAATAATAAATAATATCTAATTGCATCTGAGTTGTACTCCTTACAAATGTCATCTCCCCATATTGCCCAGTTTTTAACTGCCGAAAAAGATTTTCCTTCTAACTTTAAATATTCACTTGATATAACTCTAAGGTTTGGATTTTTAATCCCTAGTCCTGCTAATATCCCTGGGAATATCACTGTATGGAATGGAATATTATCTTTTCCATGGACAAAGTACACCCTACTATCTTCTCCATTCCAATATTCCATGTAATCTTCCCCTCTTGACTCTAAAATACTTATGCTAGATGTTAAATATCCCATTAAAGCCTCAATCCATACATAAATTCTTTTATCACCAAAATCAGGGAATGGAACCTCAACTCCCCAGTGAAAATCTCTTGTTACAGCTCTATCTCTTAAACCCTCATCAAGGTATCGCTTCGTTATACTTTGAGCATTTTCTCTCCATCCACTTTGCCTTATAAATATCCTTTTAACATCATTTTCAACCTTAGATAATGCAAAAAATAAATGAGTTGTATTTCTAACCATTGGTTCATTTTTACAAATCTTACACCTCTTGTTTATTAACTCACTTTGATCTAAAATATGGTTACACTCATCACATTGCTCCCCACTAGCATTAGAACCACATTTAGGACAATCACCCTCAATATATCTATCCAGTAAAAATTCATTACACTTTTCGCAAAATGTTTGTGATACTTCCTTCTCATATATATATCCCTTATCATATAATTCCTTTACAAACCCTTGTACTTTTTCTTCATGGTAGTCTGTATGAGTCTTAGTAAATATATCAAAAGAAAACCCTAGCTTATCAAAACATTTTCTTATTTCATCATGATATTTTTCGCATGCCTCTAATGGTGATATACCATCCTCTTTAGCTTTCATTGTTACTTGTGTTCCATGAGAATCTGACCCTGATACAAATACTACTTCGTCCCCCATCAATCTATGATATCTTGCCAAAACATCTCCTGGAAGAAGTACTGCAATTCTACCTAAATGTAATGGTCCATTTGCATATGGCCATGCATTTCCTATAATAACATTCATAAATTCCGCCCCTTTTATTAGTTAAAATATGTATTTTTAACTATATATTTTCAGGTAGAGGGAAAGTACCATCTACCTGATTTTAACTTATTATTAACTATCTTACTATACTTCCTGTTGGTAGTTCACCTGGATTAACTAATGTTAATAGACTATCATCATCAGTTGCTGCCGCAAGAATCATACCTTGTGATAATTCTCCTCTTAAAGTTACTGGCTTTAAGTTTGCAACTAATACAACGTATTTACCAACTAAATCTTCTGGCTTGTAGTATGAAGCTATTCCTGAAATTACTTGTCTTTCTTCTCCACCTAAATCAATTTTAAGCTTTAACAGCTTCTTAGCTTTCTTTATTGGTTCACAAGCTAAAACTTTAACAACTCTTAAATCAATTTTTTCAAAATCATCTATAGTTATTTCCTCCTTAATAGGAGTTATTTCTCTAACTTCTTCAGCCTTTTGTTGTTCAGCTTTCTTCTTTTCAACTTCTTCTAATATTACCTTAACATCTAATCTTGGGAATATTACAGCACCCTTATTTACTTTAGTTCCTGCAATTGTTCCATCAAATGAATCTAAGCTATCTAAGTCTACCTTTGTAATATTTACTTGCTCATTTATTTTTGCACTTGTTTCTGGTAAGAATGGTGCAAGTAATGATGATACAAATCTTATACTTTCACATAAGTTATAAAGAACTGTTGCAAGTCTATCTTTTTGAGTTTCATCTTTTCCAAGAACCCATGGAGTAGTTTCATCTATATATTTATTTGTTCTTCTTAATAAAGTCCAAATTTGGTCTAAAGCATCTGCTATTTTTAAGTGTTCCATTTTATCTGAAACCTTCTTTGGAGTTGAAAGTGCTAGTGAAATCAACTCATCATCTACAGCTTCTTTAACAGCTGGTGATGGTATTACTCCATCAAAGTACTTATCAACCATTGTTACAGTTCTAGAAACAAGATTTCCTAATGTATTAGCTAAATCCGAATTAACTCTTTCAGTAACAAGTTCCCAAGTAATTGTTCCATCATTATCAAATGGCATCTCGTGAAGCACGAAATATCTCACAGCATCTACACCAAATAAATCAACTAAGTCATCAGCATAAATAACATTCCCCTTTGACTTACTCATCTTTCCATCACCTTGTAATAACCAAGGGTGTCCAAATACTTGCTTAGGTAACTCAATATCAAGAGCCATTAACATTATTGGCCAATAAATTGTGTGGAATCTTAAAATGTCCTTACCTATAAGATGTACATCTGCTGGCCAGAACTTATTATATAATTCACCATGATTTCCTTCTAAGTCATACCCTAATCCAGTTATATAATTTGATAACGCATCAATCCATACATAAACTACATGATTATCATCAAAATCAACTGGAATCCCCCATTTGAATGAAGTTCTTGATACGCATAAATCTTGTAATCCTGGTCTTAAGAAATTATTTAACATTTCATTTTTTCTTGATTCTGGTTGAATAAAGCTTGGGTTTTCTTCTATATGCTTTATTAATCTATCTGCATATTTGCTCATTTTAAAGAAATACGCTTCTTCTTTTGACTTTTCAACTGGTCTGCCACAATCTGGACACATTCCTTCTACTAATTGTGATTCAGTCCAGAATGATTCACATGGAGTACAGTATAATCCTTCATATGAAGATTTATATATATCTCCTTGTTCGTATAATTTCTTAAATATTTTTTGAACTTGCTTTTCATGATATTCGTCAGTTGTTCTAACAAATTTATCATAAGAAGTATTCATTAAATCCCAAATCCCCTTTATTTCATTTGCAACATTATCTACAAATTCTTGTGGTGTAATATTAGCTTCTTGAGCCTTCATTTCAATCTTTTGTCCATGTTCATCTGTTCCTGTTTGGAATTGAACATCATACCCTTGTAATCTCTTAAATCTTGCTATACTATCAGCTAAAACAACCTCATAAGTATTTCCTATATGTGGTTTTCCTGAAGTGTATGCAATAGCAGTTGTAATGTAATATGGTTTTTTTGTCATATCTCTTCCTCCTCTTTAATCGCCAATCATAATTCCTAAAGAATAAAAAAATCTCTATATAGGACTTAATCCTATATAGAGACGTTGTATACGTGTTACCACTCTATTTTTTTCACATTTCACAATATGAAACTTTGTAGGTGACTATTATCACCTTGCAATATAACGGTTGCTGCCGAATTTCCCTAACATTAGCTCAGAAAATTTGCTCCAAGACCATCTTCATAAAACTTCTAATTACTGGTTCTCACCAATCCCAGTTCTCTTTAAATTTTTCATCTTACTACTCTTCTCTTCTTTGCATTTATTCATTTAATACTATCATATTCTAAAATAAATTTACTGTCAATTATTTTTAAAAATTATATAATTTATGGTATAATACATGATTAGAATAGAGGTGTAAATATAATATGGAAATTTCAAAACTACCCAAAGTCGGACTAAGAACTATAAAAACATCCATTGCAGTATTTCTATGTTTAGTTTTATTGCCTAATGAACCCTTTTTTGCTTGCTTAACATCTGTTTTTTGCATTCAAGATACAGTTGAAAATTCTTTTAAAATGGGTAAAAATAGAGGTGTTGGTACATTATTAGGTGCATCTATAGGATTAGTTGTTATGCTATCTTTTAAATTTATTACTAAAGATATATCATCAGGCTTTTTCTCAAAGCTTCTAATATACCTTTGTATATCACTAGGAATAATTTTAGTTATCTATTTAAACAACTTATTTTTAAATATGCCTGGCGCTATACCTGTATCATGCATTGCATTTTTAGGTGTTACTACTACTCATGCATTTGGTCATCCTTTTGTCTATGCATTTAATAGAACATTCGAAACATTATGCGGTATAGTAATAGGTATTTTAGTAAACAAAATCATTCATCCCCCAAAATCTAAATAACAATTGTAAAACCCGCTTCTAGATGGCATAATTTACATATAGCAATTAATGGAGGTGATAATTTGTGAAAATAGTATTTCATAAAGTTGGATTACGTAATATAAAAACAGCACTTGCAGTTTTTATATGTATGTTCATCTTTTCACTATTTAACAACGATAATCCATTTTACGCTTGTATTGCTGCAGTTATTTGCATGGGTGATACAGTTGAAAACTCATTAATTATGGGTAAAAATAGAATCATAGGAACAATCCTTGGAGGAATTATTGGAGTATTGTTTATGTTTATTGGTAACATTATACCTATATTTTCAATACCGGTTTCAATACTAACTGCTTTAGGAATAGTTGTGATTATCTTTTTATGCACGGCTATAAATAAACCCGCATCTGTTACTATAGCTTGTATTGTATTTATTGGTATTATGATTACTTTTACAGGAACTGCTTCATACCATTATGCTTTATATAGAACTATAGATACATCTATTGGTGTTGTAGTTGCTATTCTTGTTAATAAGTATATAACTCCCCCAAAGGAAACTCCTTAATAACTAAAAGACAGGCTGTAAATATTAAATTTACAACCTGTTTTTTATATAGCTTTCACATACTCTTCTATTGATATAACTAGTCTTTGAATATCACTTATTGCTATATCTCCAATATTACCTATTCTAAAAGTATCTGCATCTGATAGCTTTCCAGGATAAATAACGAATCCTTTATTCTTTAGGAAAGCATAAAAATCTTTAAAATTGAAATTATTATTCTCTAAAAAGTTGAATGTTGTAATTATAGGTGAATGATATTCTTCTCTAACATAGGGAGTAAAGTTAATTTTCTTCATGGCCTTAACTAAGAACTTTTGCATACTATTATATCTTTCAAATCTTTTACTAACTCCACCCTCATCATCTAATTCATTTAAAGCTTCATAAAATGCATGAACTGTATGTGTAGGTGATGTAAATCTCCACTTACCACCATCATTTTCCATAGTAATCCATTGACTATACAAATCTAATGCTAATGATTTTGCTCTACCTGCGCACTTACTTAAATCATCTTTATTGGCAATAACAAAACTAAATCCTGGCACACCTTGAATACACTTATTAGCTGAAGAAACCAAATAATCTATTCCTAATTTTTCTACCTTAATATCAATTCCACCAAAAGAACTCATTGCATCAACTATCAAAGTCTTATTATACTTTTTTATAACACTACTCAATTCGTCTATTGGATTAAGTATGCCCGTAGTAGTTTCACAATGTACAAATGCTACATGAGTTATATCCTTATCCCATTGCACTCTTCTCTCAAGCTCGTTTTTATCTATTATATCTTTTTCCTTAAATACCATTACATCACATTTTTTACCTACTACCTTAGCTATTTGAGCTATTCTATTTCCATATGCACCATTTACTAAGATTAATAACTTATCATTTTCACTTAAACAACTTCCTATAACAGCCTCTACACCAAAACTTCCACTCCCCTGCATCAAAACTGTTGTATATTTGTCTTTTGAACCATTTGCAATCCTTAGCAGTTCCCCTCTTATATCCTGAACCATAATATTATATTCACTATCCCAAGTACACCAATCATTAAGCAATGCACTTCTTACTCTTTTACTCGTTGACAATGGTCCTGGAGTTAATAAAATATATTTATTATCTGGTATTAAATTACTCATAAAATCTTCCCCTTTAATTCATATTTATTTCATCTATTATTTTTAATAATCCACGAATATCCTCTATTACATAATCTGCACCAGCCTCAATTAATACCTGCCTAACTGCATTCATTTTATTTTCCAATTCACTTTTTCCCATAGTTTTTACCTCTTCATAACTTAACCCTAATTCCGAACTTCCTAAAATAATTCCGACAGTTATACACCCAGCATTTACGCCCTCTTGCATATCCACAACTGTATCTCCTACTTTTATAATTCTTTTGTTAGGGAAAATATTTAATCTTCGTGCATTCTCATAAACCATATACGGATAAGGTCTTCCATATCCCAATTCGTCTGATGCCACACAACACTCAGGTTCATATCCATTTTCCTTTGCAATTGGTATAATTACCTCCATCATGTCCCTTGTATACCCTGTGGTGCTACCAATCTTAATTCCTCTTCCTTTAAGTTCACTCACCACCTCTTTAACATAAGGATTTAACTCAACATAATCCATCAACGTATTAAATAAAATCGGCTCAAATTTATCATATATATTCAAGACATCATCCTCATTTGGATATCTCCCATATACATCATAAAACCTATATCTTACTGATTCCATTTCCAATAATGCTCTTGTATGGTCAATTTTTAATAGTCCCATTGGTTTTCTTGCTTCATCAAATGTTAATTCTATTCCTATCTCTCTGAACGCCTCAATAAAGGCTGCAACTGGTGAAAAACATCCATAATCCATAGTTGTGCCAGCCCAATCAAAAATTACACCTTTAACTTCCATAAATATATACCTCCCATTAATTTCATATAAGTTATTTCCTATAATAAAATGTATAAAATAGTTGTTAACTTGCCATTAGGTAAAATTTAACTCAAAGTTAAAACCCTGTAAATTTATGTTAAACACATATATTTACAGGGTTCTATTATTACTATCCACTTTATTTCATACCTTCTTCATCATGAAAAGTAGTATCTAATCCTACTTCTTCTATTTTTTCATCAACCCTAATTCCAATTAATCTTCTAATTACTAATAAAATAATAACTGTAATTACAAATGAAAAACCTACTGTTGCTAATATTGATATGCCTTGTTTAATTAACAGTTCTGGATTTCCGTATAGTAATCCATTAGCTCCAAGCTCATTTACCTTAGTAGTTGCAAATATTCCTGTAGCTAATCCACCAAATATACCGCCTATTCCATGACACCCAAATGCATCTAATGAATCATCATACCCTAATTTACTTTTTATATAAAATATTGATATATAGCATATCGGACTAGCTAGTGCTCCTATTATTACTGATGCAATAACCGTAACATATCCTGCACTTGGTGTAATAGCTACCAATCCAACTAAAGCCCCTGTCATCAACCCAACTATTGTTATTTTCCCTTTAAACCTATACTCAATAATAGCCCATAAACTCATTGCTGATGCAGCTGCCACAATTGTATTTACAACTGCTAATATTGCAATTTCATTCATTGCCAAAGCACTTCCACCATTAAATCCTAACCATCCAAACCATAATAAACCTGCTCCCATGATTGTGTATTGTATATTATTAGGAGCTGTCTTAGCTTTTGGATAACCTTTTCTCTTACCTAATACTATACAAGCTGCTAATCCTGCAATTCCTGATGATATATGAACAACATTTCCGCCTGCAAAATCTAATGCTCCCATTTCTTTTATCCATCCTCCAACGCCCCATACCCAATGTGCTATTGGATTATATACTAGTAATGACCAAGCTATTGCAAATACTATAAAAGATGAAAACTTCATTCTTTCAACAATTGATCCAACTATTAAAGCAGGTGTAATAATTGCAAACATAAGTTGAAATATCACAAATAAAATATGAGGTATTGTAGCTGCATAATCAGCATTTGGTTCAAATCCAATATTCATTAACCCAATAAAGTTTCCACCTCCTATTAACCCAAATAAATCTTTACCAAATACCATACTATATCCAATAACTATCCATTCTATAGTTATAATACCTATTAAAATATAAATACACATCATTGTGTTAATTATATTTTTCTTTCTAACTAATCCTCCATAAAAATAAGCTAACCCAGTTATCATTAAAAATACTAAGGCTGTGCTTATAAGAACCCATAAAGTGTCACTAATGTTAATCGTCATAACTAACGCCTCCTTATTAAATAGAAAAAGTCCACCTAAAAATTTAGGTAGACTTCTTTGCCTTGCTATACTCTTAATATATTCACCTATAAACAAATTGGTTACTATTTTTATATACTTCTAGTTTCTTTCTTTAAAAATTCAATTTCACTTTCATCAAGAAACTGACTTATCTTTTCAAAGACTTCTCTATGGTAATTATTTAGCCACTCTTTTTCCTCAATATTTAATAGTTCTACATTAATACCATCTAAATCAATAGGGCACAATGATATTACTTCGAAGCCATAGAATTCTCCCATTTCATCATCTTTAGAAATCTCTTTTACAACTAATGTATTTTCAGTTCTTATACCATGCTTACCTTTTCTATAAACACCAGGTTCATTAGTTAAAATCATTCCTGGCTCCAATACAACATTGTTTGGTCCTAAAGTAAACCCCTGTGGTCCTTCATGTACACTTAAGAAAAATCCTACCCCATGGCCTGTTCCACACTTATAATCAATTGCTTCATCCCATAATGGCTTTCTTGCATAACCATCAAGTTTAGAACCTGTAGTCCCCTTTAAGAATTTTGCTCTATTTAAAGCTATATGTCCTTTAAGAACTAACGTGAAATCTCTTCTTTCCTCTTCTGAAATGTCACCTAATATGAATGTCCTTGTAATATCAGTAGTACCATCTAAATACTGACCACCTGAGTCAACTAAAAACATCCCTTCATTTCTCAATGTATATTCACTCTCTAATGTCGCAGAATAATGCATCATAGCCGCATGATCCTTATATCCTGCAATTGTATCAAAACTAGTTCCTTTAAACAACTCTCCAAATGCTCTTATCTCTTTCAATTTCTCTGAAGCTGATATTTCACCAACCTTACCACTTGATACATTTTCCTTTAGCCATTTAATAAACTTAACCATAGCTACGCCATCTCTAATTTGACAATTTTTTAAATTCTCTAGCTCTATATTGTTCTTTATAGCCTTATGCTTAGTTGTTATATTTAGAGATTCAACTCTCTTAACGCCCTCTTGTATCTTAGAAGCTATAAACGCACTAGTCTTATCTTTATCAATTAAAACAGATTCCTTTAAGTTTAAAACATCACTTTCTATATCTTCATAATTTTTAATAGTAATGCCGTTACTATTTAATATCTCATTCAATTCACTATCAATCTTTTTGCTATCAACATATAAGTAAGCATTATCTTCTGTTATTATTGCATATGATATAACTACAGGATTATTCTTAATATCATTTCCTCTTATATTATATAACCATGCAATATCATCTAATGAAGAAATAATATAATTGCATACTCCTAACTTTTTCATATCTTTTCTTACGTTTTCTATTTTATCCTTTGCACTAACTCCACAATATTTTATATCATGATAAAATGCTTTTGTTACAGGTAAGCTTGGTCTATTTTCCCATACACTACTTAATAAATCATTATCCATACTAATTTCTATACTTTTTTCTTTTTTTATATCCTCAAATTCTTTATATTGACTTAAAGAAAATGTCTTTCCATCAAACCCTATACATTCACCTTGCTTCACATTCTCCTTTAACCATTCAATTAAAGTTGGCCACCCTGGAGTCCTCATCTTATACATCTCTATACCAGAACCTCTAAGTTCCTCTTCTGCTTGTATGAAATACCTTCCATCAGTCCATAATATCCCATTATTTTTTCCTATTAACAAAGTTCCAGCCGACCCTGTAAACCCTGATATGTACGCTCTTCCCTTGTAATGTTCTGCTACATATTCACTTTGATGAGCATCACTACTTGTTATAATATAATAATCTACATTATTATTTTTCATTTCTACTCTTAATCTCTTAATTCTATCCTCTACCACAATAATACCTCCTATAATTATTTAAGTTAATTATATACAACACTTCGAAAAAATTCCACCATTCTAACTTTATCGCTATTCTTTTTAAATATTTTTTATTTTCAGAATTTTCATTGAGTTAATTACTTTTTTTAGGTATAATATTAGTATTAATGTTAAATAATGGTTTGAAAAGGGGCGTGTTAAGAATGGCAGATAAAGATTTATTTAAACAATTTCTTATTGAAGCTAAACAAAATGGTAGACAAGCTGAATCTTGTAGACCAAACTCAAAGGATAATACTTTTAAAAAATATGAGTATTACTATTATAGTAGTTTAATTGGAAATGATAATTTCATTGGTCAAGATGTTGTATGGAAAAGCGAAAAACCTTTTTGGGCAATGAATTATTCATCAAAAAATTTGACTGCTAATATTCCATCAGGTTTTTCTTATTTCCTAAGGAATGCATTATCTAATGCAACCACTGATAATCCTTTTAGAGGTCCTAATTATTTTGAAGAAAACGATTTTGTATATGAATGCACATATACTGGTGATATTGCTTCTTTTATAGGAGAAGAAATTGTTAGATATAATGGTGAAATTATTTATAAACTTTCATTCCATGGTGGAGAACTTAATTAACTATAAATAAAACAGGGTATCAAAATGATACCCTGTTTTATTTACTATGCTTCTTCTATTGGTTTACCAATAAAGTATACTATTCCTGTTAATGCTATTAAAGCTACCGGTAACACTATATATACTGGCAATCCTAATCCTACTGGGATATATCCAAATAAAACTGTTATCCCTGCTACAAAAATTGCATACCACATTTGAGTCTTTACATGATCTATATGATCACAGCCTGCTCCCATTGAAGACAATATTGTTGTATCTGAAATAGGTGAACAATGATCTCCAAATATTGCACCAGTTAATACTGCACTAGTACTCATTATTACATATCCCATATCTGGATTAATTGCATGAGCTAAAGGAATTGCAAGTGGCATTAATATACCCATAGTTCCATAAGCTGTTCCTGTTGCAAATGAAATTACCGCACCTAAAATAAATATTATACTAGGTAATAAGAATAATGGTATTGAGTCTGATAATAATGTTACTAAGAATTTTGCAGTTCCTAACTCTTTAATTACAGAACTTAAACTCCATGCAAGAATTAAAATTACTCCTGTAATTAATAATCCTTTCATTCCATCAATCCATACTTCTATAGCTTCAGTTACTGTGAATATTTTTTTGCAAACAGCCATTCCAATTGCTACAATACTAGCAAATAATGCTGATTGGAATAAAGCTGTTGAAGCATCCGCTGCACTAAATGTCTGCTGTATTGCCATAAACGAAAATGGTGAATCACTTAAAATAGCTTGTAATGCAGCATCTTCTCCTGCCATAATAGCTGAATATCCACTATAATAAAAACTTGCTAATGCTGATACTATTAATGTTCCAATAGGTATAATTGCATTCCAAATACTTAACTTTACACCCTCTTTTACTTCTAGTTCACCAGCATCTTCTTGTGCAATTGTATTATTACTAGCAACTTGTCCTTTTCTTGCTCGTATTTCTGCCTTTCTCATTGGACCAAAATCTCTTAATAATACTGCTGTTATTAAAACAAATGCTAATATTAAAATATTGTAAAATCTATACGGTATTGTTTGAAGGAATATACCAAATGCATCGACATCTTGTCCAATAGATGTAAATCCTTCATTTATTAATCCTACTTCTAATCCTATCCAAGTTGAAATTATAGCTAATCCTGCTATAGGTGCAGCTGTTGCATCTATTATAAATGCTAGTCTTTCTCTTGATACCTTCATTTTATCAGCTACCGGTCTCATTATTGGTCCTACAATTAATGAATTTGCATAATCATCAAAGAAAACTAATAATCCTAATAGCCATGTTACTATTTGAGTACTTCTTGGAGTTTTTGCTTTTTTTGCTAATGCTTCTGCTATAGCTCTTGCTCCACCCATCTTAGCTACAAGATTAATAACCCCACCTATAACTAAAACTTGTAATACAATCCCTGCATTCCATGGATCTGCTAACGAATTTAATGCTCTTTGTACAAAATCTAAAAATGCTTGAATTAATGCTCCAATAACATTATGCCCAGCTAACTGAAGCATAAAACATCCTGATAAAGTCCCAATAAACAATGATATAACAACATTCTTCGTTATAAATGCCAATATAATTGCCACTAGTGGTGGTATTATTGTCCATAATCCAAATGCCTCAGCATTAGTAGTTGCTGGATCTACCTCCCCAGCAAATGCAACTGTACTTGTTAACATCATAATTGCAAATACAGTTAAGAATAAAGTGTAATTTCTTTTTTTCATCTTTTTGTTCCCCCTTTTATTTAACACAAATATAAAAGAGGGCTACCAATAGCAATTAAAAAAAGCCTAGAGTTAACACTCAAGGCTTTAATATACACTGTTAGTAGTATAAAAAACTTCTCGAATGATAGCTCAACACAATATTATTGTGACAGTATTATACATATTTTGTATAATCCCAGCATTGTAGTATTAAAGCCTTAACTACATGCTTCGGCTACATTTCCTTTCTTAAAGCTTCATTGTTGCTTTACTCTGCTTTAGTACTCTTAAATATAGCGCCTCTACCTCTTCATATATTTACGTTTTAAATTATTTATAATTATACAGTCAATTTAATGAATAATCAATAACTTTTTTTAAATTTTTATTAAAAATGTTAAATTATTTCTTTTTATACCTAAATTCTCCAGACTTTATCATTGAAACTAATAATATTATAGCGAAAATTCCAGATACAATATATCCTATAGCCCCTAATAATGAAATCCCTTTATAAATTGGTCCTACGTTGCTACTTATAATCAATGATGACCCTATTATAAGAGATGCTATTAACATCCCTCCTACAATTCTATTTATCATTTTATCTAACGAAGTAACAACATTATTCATCTCATTAACATTTAACTGTATCTTTGTTCTTCCTTCTTCAATCCCCCTCAATACTCTATACGTTGTTTTTGGTATTCTCATGCTATCTCTTATCATTGAATACCCTTTAAGCATAAATTCTTCTGTGTTAATACTTTCAAATATACTAGATTTACTTTGAATCTTTATATAATTAATTATTATTCCCATTACATCAAAGTTTGGGTCTAGCTCTTCTGCAACACCTTCTAATATCAATAATCCTCTCATCAATAAAACTAAGTCTGTTGGAAATGCTATGTTATTCATCATAGATATAGATGCAAGTTCTTCCAACACATTTCCTATCTTTATGTTTTTTAATGAGGTGCTTAAATAATTATCAAATATTGTTGTTACACCTTCATATAATAGGTTTTTATCTATTTTTCCTGTTTTTATACCTACAGCCAATATAAATTCTATTATTTTATCTTTATCCTCAAGTGCCATAGCTAGCATTACTTCATTTAGCCATCCTCTAAGATAATCATCTATTACCCCCATAATACCAAAATCTATAAAACACAGCTTTCCATTAGATATTAATATGTTTCCTGGATGAGGATCACCATGAAAAAAACCATGCTTAAATACCTGATCACAGTATGCTAGTGATAGTTTTTTTATTATTTCCTTTGTGTTATAACCACCCGCTATTATTTCTCTAATATTATTTACTTTAAACCCATCTATATATTCCTGTGTTAATACTTTTTTAGTACAAAATCCCTCAAAAACAGTTGGCACTCTTATTAATGTATTCTTTTTATTTTCTTCCTTGAACTTTATCATGTTATTCATCTCAATAATAAAATCTAACTCTTTTTCCGTTATTTTTTTCAGCTCTTTTAATGCTTCTATTGGATCAATAACTTCAATTTTTTTTCTTATTTTATTTATACTAAATATTTTTGTTAGAATCCTTATATCTGTTGTCATTAACTCATATATATCTCTCCTTTGAATTTTAATAACAACCTTGGTTCCATCTAACAATACACCTTCAAAAACTTGAGCTATAGAAGCTGAAGCTATTGGAGTTTTATTAAAATACAAAAAACACTCATCTATTTCCTTTCCAACCGACTCGTAAAAGGTTTTATTAACATTTTCAAACTCTTCTATTGGTACATTATCTTGAAGATTTTTCAACTCATGAATATATTCATCTGGTAATATATCTTTTCTAGTGCTAAGTATTTGACCTATTTTTATAAAAGTAGGACCTAATTCTTCAAGTGCTCTCCTTAAATTTTCAGGTGATTTCTTTCTTTTACTCTTTGAATTACCCCATAAATATCCAAACCCATAAGTCGCTAACACTTTTAGTATTTCTTTAAATCTATCTCTAGCTTTTATAGTCAAATAATCACCACCATTCATTTGATATTACTCTATCTGATTCCTATAAGATAGGCTGATTGATTCTTCACTCAATCAGCCTATGCTCTAATTTATACTTGCTGAGTCAATTAGTTGTTGTAACTCATCAATTCTATTGTTCAATGCATCAAAATCTCTTTGATAATTAAGTTCTATTTCACTTATTATCTTATTTAACTCTCCCTTGGTTATTGGTTTTACGATATCTATATCATCCTTAACCTTATTTTTAATCACATCAGCTTCTCTTTTTAAATCCCTCGTCAACTCTTCTGTTAATTCTCTTCCATCTTCAACAGTAATTTTACCTCTTTCAACTAAATTCATTATTGTTTCAGTTGATTTCTCATAAGTTAATGAGGCTGCTCCTATAGTTGCTAATAATAACGTTTTAGCTTCGCTCATCATAAAACCATCTCCCTAAAAATATTACTAAGTATATATTTTCCAATAAAAACTTTTTTATTCCTACTTTTCCATATATTTTTCTATATCAGTAACTTCCTTTATCATATTTTTAGTTAGAACTTCATTACCATCTTCTGTCACTAGAATATCATCTTCTATTCTTATTCCTATAGATTCCTCTTCAATGTATATTCCTGGTTCAACTGTATATACCATTCCTGGCTCTAATACTGCATCTCTAGATGGGTAATCCATATCATGTGTATCTAATCCAAGGCTATGCCCAATTGAATGCCAGTAGTATTTTCTAAACTCACCCTTATCTTTTATTAGACCTAATTTAATACATTCTTCAGCTATAAGGTCATTTGCTTTATTATTAATATCAATGAACTTTATTCCAGGTTTAATCATTGAAATTATATCTTTATTAACCTTTAGAACACTTTCATATACAGCCTTCTGTCTCTCTGTGAATTTACCATTTACCGGGAATGTTCTTGAAATATCTCCATTATAATAATTATATTGCGCACCTAAATCAAATAGTATCAATTCATTATTCTTTAATTCACTATTATTATCAACATAATGAAGAATTGTTGCATTTTTTCCTGTTGCTGCAATAGTTTTAAATGCATAATCCTTTACTCCTCTACTTTTACACTCAAATTCAAAGTATGCCTCTAACTCATACTCCTTCATTCCAGCTTTAACATTTTTCATCATGCTGTTAACACCCTCAACTGTAATATCTATAGCCTTTTGTATCTGTTCTATTTCATACTTATCCTTAACTAATCTATGAGAAATAATATTAGGATAAATATTTTTTATATTAACTTGAGGATATTTTTTTCTTATTTTATTACTAAATACCTCTGCTTCTAACATATATGAATTAATGTTATCTATCTCTAAATCTAAATATACATTTACCTCACTGTTAAATTTAAATAATCTATTTAAAAAAACTTCTAAATCTCCTAAAAATTTAACTTCCTTTATTCCTGTAACATCAAGAACTCCATCTTTTCTAATGGTTTTTCCTTCCCATTTCTCTTTTTCCTCATCTACCTCTTTGATAAATAAAATTTCTTCATATCCTTTTATGTTTGATAAAAGTAAAATATGATTTTCTTCATGTAATCCTGTAAAATAATAAAAATTTCTATTTGGAGTAAATGCGTAACGTTCATCTGCTGATTTCTTTGGTGCCTGCCCAGCAAATAATATTACTATTGAATTCTCCTTAACATCTTTCATTAACTTTTCTCTACGGTTATTTAATAATTCATTTTTCATTTAGTGCCCCTCTTTTCTTTTTTAGTTAAATTATACCATATTTTATAACAGTATCAATCTCACCATTGTTATTGCCATTATTATTGCAGTTAAATCTGCTATAATCGCTGCCCATAATGTATGCCTTATTTTTTTTATTTTTACCGCTCCAAAATAAACTGTTACTGTATAAAATATTGTTTCTGTCGTTCCCATTATTACTGATGCCGTTAATCCTATTAATGAATCTGGACCATAGGTCTTTAATATCTCACTAAATACTCCCATTGCACCACTGCCTGATAATGGTTTTACCAAAACTAATGGAACTATTTCTTTTGGTAACCCTATTAAGTTTGTTGCTGGTGCTATCATATTATTTAATATTTCAAGTAACTTTGCCTCCCTAAAAATTTGTACAGCTACTATCATTGCCAAAAGATAAGGAAATATTCTTAAACATACCTCCAAACCTTCCTTTGCACCTTCTATAAACCACTCATAAACCTTTCTTCCCTTAAACATTCCATAGGTTACTATTAATAAAAGTATTATAGGCACAATTCCTGTAACAATCCAATTAAAACCTTCTTTTATATAATTCAAAATAATTTCTATCACAATTACCCCTCCTAAAAATACTTTTGTAGTATCTTACAACATATCACGCCAACAATAGCAGCCACTGTTGTTGATAAAATAGCTGGAAGTATTATTATTCCAGGATTACTCGATCCTAATGACGCTCTTATTGATATTATTGTTGATGGTATTAACTGTATGCAAGCTGCATTTAATACAAGGAATAACGCCATATCATTACTTGCTTTTCCCTTATCCTTATTAAGCCTATCCATCTCTTCCATTGCCTTAATTCCAAATGGAGTTGCAGCATTTGACAAACCCATCATATTAGCTGTTATGTTCATTACAATCGCCCCTAAAGCTTTTTCATCCTTTGCTGATTCTTTAAATATTAACTTTAAAATAGGCCTTAAAAGAGTAGCTAGCTTATCTGTAAGCCCACTTTTTTCTGCTACTTTCATTACTCCACACCAAAAGCACATCATCCCTAATAACCCTATTGTTAACTTAACGGTGCTATCCGTTGAATTAATAATAGCTTTAGTTAGTCCTTCTCCATTTCCAGAAAACAAACCAAAGATTACACCTAAAAATATGATTCCAAACCATATGTAATTAATCATTCTATCCTCCCATAACATAGTAATTCATTTAAATATATGCCTTGCACAAGTAAATTAGTAGTGATAGGATATTTATATAGGCTATATTTTTTTTAAAGGAGATTTACAGCATGAAAGAAGAAAACTTAAAGTTAGCTCAACAAGATATTGAGGATGCTCTTAAAGCAGTAGAGGACATAGAGAACGATATGAGTAACTCTAGTCTATCAAAGGATAAACTAAAGGGTAGATTTATTAAATTAAGTGAAAAAGTTCAACAATTAGAAGATATTCTTAAGGTAGAAGGTATTATATAATATAAAAATAGTGCTTCAAATAAATTATTTGAAGCACTATTTTTATACTATATTTTTTAAATTTAATTGATCCTCATCTTTTTTACTCAACACTCTTATAGATCTTATAAAGAACACCGTTGTTATTAATGCTGATATGGCATCACTTATAGCACCCGATAACCACACGCCGTTAGTACCAAAAAGTTGTGGTAATATTAATATACATGGAATCAATAATAATACCTGCCTTAATAAGCTTAAGAACATAGCAATAGATGCTTTTCCTATTGCTTGGAAATAATTTGCACATATAACTTGGAATCCAACTACAGGTAGCATGAACAAGTATAATCTTAATCCACTTTTCGCAAGACCAACTAATTCTGGATCTTGATTAAATATTTGTATTAATATTTGTGGATATATTTGAATAACTAAAAATCCAATAGTAACTATAATTGTAGCTGCAATAGCTGCATATTTTACACATTCTTTTACTCTTTTATATTGCTTTGCCCCATAATTATATCCTATTATAGGTTGAGCTCCTTGATTTATACCAAAAATAGGCATTAAAAATATCATTCCAACACTTTGTACTATAGCCATTGCCCCAATAGCTAAATCTCCACCATGTGCCTTTAATGTGTTATTAGCTAATACTTGAACTATACTTCCTGCAATTTGCATACTAAAAGGACTAACTCCTATTGAAAAAATACTTATCACAATCAATCTATCTAGCTTTAAGTATTTAGGTTTGAACTTTAGGTTTGACTTTCCTCCCAAGAAGTATCTTAATATCCATACAGCTGACACAACTTGTGATATAACAGTTGCAATAGCTGCCCCTCTTACCCCTAATCCAAATCCAAATATGAATATTGGATCTAATACTATATTTATTATAGCACCTATTAACATGCTATACATTGCTATCTTCGGACTTCCATCACTTCTAATTGAATGATTTAATCCAAACCCTATCAAATTAAATATTGTTCCTATAAATATAATTTCTGAATATTGCCTAGCATATAAAATTGTCGCATCACTTGCACCAAATGCACCTAATATCTGATTTAAAAATAACAATCCAAATGCTGTTATAAGTATAGCTATTATTAGTAATAGTGTCATTGCATTAGCTAAATGTTTTTCAGCTTCTTCCTTTTTTCCTTCTCCTAGCTTTAAAGATATCCTTGCAGCAGTACCAACACCAACAAGCATACCAAATGCCATTATTATTGTTGAAATAGGTAATGTTACTCCTACTCCTGTTATTGCCAAATTACCCACTTCTGGAATATTACCTATATACATTCTATCTATAATATTATATAGAGTTTGTACAAGCATTCCAATTATTGCTGGTATAGAGAATTTTAATAATAATGGTAATATTTTTTCCGTACCTAATTCTTTTTGTTTATTCATTACACTTTCCTCCCTTACCATATTTATAAGCCGACTCTGAAACCTTACCCAGTAAATAAAATAAAGTCTCTTTTTCCTCTTTATTAAGATTTTGAGTTATTTTATCATTCCAATCATTTAATATACTCCAGAATTCTTCTTCAAACTCTAATGCCTTATCTGTTAAAAAAATATTATTTACTCTTTTATCATTATCATTTTTAACTCTTATTACATAGCCATTATCCTCTAACTTTTTTATAGCTCTTGCTGTTGTAGCTTTATCCACGAGAACTTTATCCGTCAACTCATCTTGAGTTATTCCTTGTTCTCTATATAGTTTTGCCAAAAAGAAATGTTGCCCTATGGCTATTGAATGTTTTAAAAATCCTTTTGTTATATATGAATTTCCTAATCTATATAGTTCAGATATTTCTTTTCCTAAATAATTATCTTTCATCTTTCCCCCTAAATAGTTGCATATACAACTATTCTACCCTAAAATAGTTGCGTTCACAACTATTTAAAAAAAAATAAAGAAGATCCATAAGGAACTTCTTTATTTTAAAGTATTATTTTGTACTATCTCTTTTTATTAAATCATGATCTAATACATAATGAGCTTCTTCTAACTCAGCTTTGTTTAATAACTTTATTAACATTCTCATTGCAACTGATCCCATATCATAACTTGGTTGAGAAATTGTTGTTATTTTTGGATAGAATACTGATGATACATAGTTATTATTAAATCCAACTACTTGCACATCTTGTGGTACATTAATTCCATTTTCTCTTAATGCATTAATAGCACCCATTGCAATTTCATCTGATGCACATACAATTGCATCTATCTTCTTTCCACTCTTTACGAATGCTTCTCCAGCTTCATATCCTGTATTAACCTTTAAGTTTTTAAAGTAAACAAGATCTCTATCTATTTGTAGTCCGCTTTCTTTCATAGCTTTCTCATATCCTAGATATCTATCTCCCCAAGCATTTTTATTGTCGTTTTCAACTCCAATAAATGCTATACCCTTTGCACCATTATCAATTAAGTGCTTAGTCCCATCAAAACATGCTTTTATGTTATCAATAGTAACTGATGGTAGTCTTCCTTCTTTATCTTCAGTTTCAACAAGAATTGTTTTTAAATCTAATTCATTTATTAAATCTAAAATTTCTTGCTCTAAAGATGAACTCATATAGATAACTCCATCTACCATTTTCTCTTTTAATACTTTTAAGTATTCTTTTTCTTTTTCTACATCAAAATCAGAGTTTCCAAGAATTATATTGTAATCATAAATATTAGCTACATCCTCAGCTCCTCTAACTATTTCTGGATAGAATTGACTTGATATGTCTGGGATTAAAATTCCAATTGTTTTAGTTCTTTGAGTTTTTAAACTTCTTGCAACAATATTAGGTCTATATCCTAACTTTTTAATTGCATC
Source organism: Clostridium sp. (assembly GCA_051653165.1). GTDB lineage: Bacteria > Bacillota > Clostridia > Clostridiales > Clostridiaceae > Clostridium. The sequence goes on along the minus strand of JBOFVP010000363.1, from coordinate 72,483 downwards.
CAATACTTTTTTCTTTGTGTCCTCATTAACAACATCAATATCATTTAATACTCTTGATACAGTTGCTATAGAAACACCCGCTTCTCTTGCTACATCTTTAATAGAAGTCGCCATCAATATCACTCCCATTTTTCAAATTTATTTATTTGTTTATTATCAATCCAGAGATTATCTACTTACCTTACCTTGTTGCACTACTCTCTGAATACGGTTCTTTATCTATTATTGTTTTTTCTCAATTACAAAATTATATACTCATAAAAAACAATAAAATACTTACCTCATTAGCTTATCATACTTTTATGTAAATATATACATTTTTTCAAAATTTTCGGGCTAGAAATCTTTGTTTTTTTGATTTCTAGCCCTATATTTATAAAATTACTTAATTACTTCTACAGCCATATCTAGCTTTTCACCATTTATTGTTGTTTCTGTATAAGTTGCACTCTCATTGTATAAAACTTCAACTGTTAAAGTTTCCTTCTTGATTGAATCTACGAATTTCTTAATTACATTGATTAACATCTCATTATTTGCAACAAATAATTTAATTTTATCTGCAACTTCAAATCCACTTTCTTTTCTCATATTTTGAATCTTAGATACTACTTCTCTAACATGACCTTCTTCTCTAAGTTCTTCACTAATATGAGTATCAAGAACTACTCCTGTTTCACCTTCTCCAGAGAAAGCAAATCCTTCAAGCCCTTGCATTGTTACTAATAAATTTTCGTTGTTAAGGTCTATTTTAGTGCCATTAACATCTATTGTAACAACTTCACCTCTTTGAATTCTTTGTGCTAAATCCATTTGGTTTCTTGCAGCAATTTCTTTTCTTATTCCCGGTATTAACTTACCATAAGCTTTTCCTAACACAGGTAGGTTTGGCTTGATTTCAAAGTTAACATAAGTTGAAAGATCAGCTCCAAAAGCTATACTCTTAATATTAAGCTCATCCTTAATTATATCCCCATAATATTCAGGAAGTGATGCAGTAGATACTAGCATTTTTGAAAGCGGCTGTCTATTCTTAACATTAGCTCCATTTCTAGCGCTTCTACCAAGTTTAACTATAGTATAAGCTAAATCCATTTCCTCTTCTAACTTCTTGTCTATAGCTTCTTCTTTAACTTGTGGCCATGTACATAAGTGAACACTTTCTTCAGCATTACTATCTAAATTAACCACTAGATTTTGATATATTTCATCTGTTATGAATGGTACAAATGGTGCAGCAATTTTAGTTAAAGTAACTAGTACTCTATATAAAGTTACATATGCGCCTATCTTATCATCAGTTAATTCTTCTGACCAATATCTTGATCTATTTCTTCTTACATACCAGTTTGATAACTCATCTGTAAACTCTTCTAATGCAAGTGCGGCATTTGTAATATTATAGTCATTTAACTTTTGATCTACATCTTTTATTAATGTATTAAGCTTTGACATTACCCACTTATCCATAACATTTGATGATTCAAAATCAGCATATTTAGTTGGATCAAATGAATCTAATTCTGCATATAACACATAGAATGAGTAAACATTCCATAATGTACTTAAGAACTTTCTTTGAGCTTCTCCAACATCATCAATTGAGAATCTTGTTGGTAACCATGGTGCACTTGCAGTATAGAAGTGCCATCTTGTTGCATCAGCACCTTGAGTGTCTAGTACTTCAAATGGATCAACAACATTACCCTTAGATTTTGACATCTTTAATCCCTTTTTATCAAGAACGTGACCTAAAACAATACAGTTTTCAAATGGGTTTCTATCAAATATTGCAGTTGAAATTGCAAGTAATGTATAGAACCATCCTCTAGTTTGGTCAACAGCTTCTGAGATAAATTGAGCTGGGAAGTTTTGTTCAAATAACTCTTTGTTTTCAAATGGATAGTGTAATTGTGCAAATGGCATTGAACCTGAGTCAAACCAACAGTCTATAACTTCAGCAGTTCTTGTCATTTCCTTATTACATTTCTCACAATTTAAATGAACTTCATCTATATATGGCTTGTGAAGTTCTATACCTTCTGGTACATTTACGCCCTTTGACTTTAACTCTTCTATGCTTCCAATACACTCTCTGTGACCACATTCACATTCCCAAATTGGAAGTGGTGTTCCCCAGTATCTATCTCTTGAAATACCCCAGTCAATAACATTTTCTAAGAACTTACCAAATCTACCTGTTCTAATGTTATCTGGATTCCAGTTTATTTTGTTGTTGTTTTCTAAAAGCTTATCTCTTAGAGTTGTCATTGCAACAAACCAGCTTTCTCTTGGATAATAAAGAAGTGGTGTGTCACATCTCCAACAGTGTGGGTATGAGTGCATATGCTTTTCTGCTTTAAATAGTTGATTATGCTCTTCTAAATACTTACATATAGCATCGTCACATTTTTTAACATCCTTACCAGCCCATGGAGTAACTTCATCAACAAACTTACCAGTTGGATCAACTAAGTTTATGAAAGTAATTCCATTTTTCTTAGCAACAAGGTTATCATCTTCACCATAAGCAGGTGCTATATGAACGATACCAGTACCATCTGATAATGTTACATAATCTCCATGAATAACTTCGAAAGCTTTTCCTTCTACTTTACCAAATGGAAGTAGTTGCTCATATTTTAATCCAAGTAGCTCTTCACCCTTAAATTCTTTAACAACTTCAAAATCTTCACCTAGCACTTTTGTAGCTAAGTCTTTTGCTAATATAAATGTTTCTTCTCCCACTTTAGCTTCCATATATGTGTAAGTTTTGTTTATACATAAAGCTAAGTTTGATGGTAATGTCCAAGGAGTTGTTGTCCAAGCAAGAATATACTTGTTTTCTTCTCCAGAAACTTTAAATTTAGCAACACAAGTTAAGTCCTTAACATCCTTATACCCTTGTGATACTTCATGTGATGAAAGACCAGTTCCACATCTTGGGCAGTAAGGCATAACCTTATGCCCTTTATATAAAAGATCCTTTTCCCACATTTGTTTTAAAGCCCACCATACTGATTCAATATATGGATTATGGTAAGTTACATATGGATCCTCCATATCAACCCAATATCCAATTTTATCAGTCATCTTTTCCCACATGTTAACATATGTGAAAACACTTTCTTTACATTCTTTAACAAACTTTTCTACTCCGTAGTTTTCTATTTCAGGCTTTCCTGAAATACCAAGTTTCTTTTCTATTTCAAGCTCAACTGGTAATCCATGAGTATCCCAACCTGCTTTTCTTATTACCTTATACCCCTTCATTACCTTGTATCTAGGGATAATATCCTTCATAACTCTAGTTAAAACGTGACCTACATGTGGTCTCCCGTTTGCTGTTGGAGGTCCATCATAGAATGTAAAATACTCTCCATCTTGATTCATGTCAAAATTCTTTTTGATAACATTTCTTGATTTCCAAAGTTCTGCAACTTCTTTTTCCATACCTACAAAACCTTTTGGTAATTCAACCTTTTTGTACATAAAATCTTCTCCTTTCTGTTAATCATAAGTCTATTCTATAGCTTATTATTTTAAAATATAAAAAAACTTCATCCTAACATAAAGGACGAAGTTATAATTCGCTATACCACCTTAAGGTATCCCCATTTTAATAATTATCATAAGGGGATTTAATTCAAGTACATTCATACTCTATCCTTTAACGCAGGCTATACGTGTAAGCTTACTAATAAAATTCAGCCACCAACTCCTAGGTGATTTTCTCTAAGGTATATTATAGTTTTGCACCAATCAACTACTCTCTAAAAATATATTACTTAGTTACTTTTCCTAATCACTGTCTTTATTATATTTCATTATATATTAGCTATTTTTAAAAGTCAATTAACTAAAAAAATTTTTACAGTATTAGTAAATCTATAACTAAAAATAACGTAATTAATATTTATTATTAATTACTATTGACTTTAATTATTAATTATGGTTTAATAACATCATAAAGAATAAACAAAACGTTATTCTTAATCCCTATATTTTTCTTTTAGTATATGCCTTTGGCAACACTAATCGAAACAATAACTTAAACGAATTAATCAACGCACATTTAACCAAATTCGAATCCCCTATTCGTTTGTTGGTTGCGCGATTATATCTCCCTTAAGCCTACCTCCCCCTATAGGTAGGCTTATTTTTATTGTTTTATGAAATAAATTTTCTCATAAATTTAATTTTATATAATAACTTAATAATAAATAATGATATTAAATAAGCTATAATTGTTTTTAAAATCACCTCTATAACTGGCATTCCCATTGATAAATTCTTTATTAAAATTAATATTATTGGATGTAATAAATACACGCCTAATACATACTTAGAATCTTTACTTACTATACATTCTTGCATAGTATTATTTTCAAAATATAGATAAACTAATATTGCTGTAATTGTAGTTGTAGGTGTTAATCCCCAGAAAAATACCATACCTAAACTACTTCCAACTGAAAATAAATAGCAACATATTGCACTTGAAATTACTTGAATAATACCAATTATAATTAATAAATAGTTTTTTGACTTTATTTTTATCCCTCTCAAAGCATATCCCATAATAAATAATCCTAAAAATTCTAGCCACCACAATATCCATAAATTTATACCTGTTTTATTTTTAAATATTTCAACTAAAAATCCAAACAAAGTTAATATACTTCCAATTATTAATAGCTTTTTTTGGTTCATATTCTTTATAAATGTATAAATTATTGGAGAAACTAAATATAAACCTAATAACATATATAAATACCAAATATGAATAGCAGTCATATTATTTGCAAACCCACTAATAAAGTCTATAAAATAAGTTTTAATAGTTGTTCCTGGTACTAAGGCTAAACTAAGTGTTCCAAATAATATACTCCAAAAAATCAAAGGATATATTAATCTTAGAATTCTCTTTTTATAAAACTCTTTAACAGAAATATTGCTCAAAGATTCAATAACATATCTTCCACTAATTAATACAAATATAGGTACTGCTATTCTTGTAATTACCGATATTGAAATAATAACTATTGATGAAATTATTCCTACTTTACCTTCCTTAATAGGCATTAGATACATTGCATTTGCATGTAAGAGAATAACTAATATTATTGCAACTATCCTTAATACATTGATATTAAAATCTACTTTTTTAATCATACCCCTCACTCCTTTAATTATTTCATAAATCTATTCGTTTAGATTTCATTTTACCTTACACTTTTTAAATTATCTTTTGACATTAATTACTTGCAAGATAGTAAAAATTAGAATATTATTAAAAAGGTTAATATTTATACATATAAGGAGAACATCATGATTATTATATTGGCTATTTTAGGTTACTTAATGGGATCAATCCCTACTGGATACATACTAGTTAAAAAGAATCTACATATTGATATAAGAGAACATGGAAGTGGAAACATTGGTGCAACTAATGTTGGACGAGTTGCAGGAAAAAGATTAGGGTTAATTACTACTATACTTGATATGGCTAAAGCTATGATTCCTGTAATTATAACTGATATTTTATTAAAACTACATGTAATAGACTTAGATAGATCACTTGCTCTAACTATGGTTGGAGTTTGCGCTATATTGGGTCATAACTACACTATTTTCCTAAAATTTAAAGGTGGAAAGGGAGTTGCTACAACAATAGCTGCTTTTGCTTATATAATTCCAATCCCTTTAGCTATTTCAGTTGCTTTCTTTTTAGGATTAAAGAAATTCACTAAAATAGTTTCTATACGTTCAATGGTTTTAGGAACAGTTTTATTCTTATCAACACTTTTATTAGGATATGAAAAAAATTATATTATAGGTTCATTTATTGCTTGTATATTAATTTTTTGGAGACATAAAAGTAATATTGGAAGAATTCTTCGTGGAGAAGAAAAATAAAAGAATCGTTGGTTATCCAACGATTCTTTTATTTTAAGCTACCAATATCTCTGGTAATAAACTTACTATACTTTTTTCGTCTAATTTTGTTTCTCGTGAAACTTTTTTTATTGCATCCTTAATTGAAATTTTCTCATCGATTATTAAATCCAGTATTTCTACTGCTACATCCACACTATAAAGTTTATCTAACCATAGCTTATAATTTAAATTATTATCCATATAATCTCACCTCATTTATAAGCTTGTCCTTATACCTAAACTTTTATACATGAATAATAAAATTATTTTATTTTTTTTCACAATAATCCATCATAGCCTTAGCAACTCTCTTTGCATGGGCAACTGCATGAACCACTGTTTTAGCTCCAGTTACAACATCTCCAGAACTAAATACACCTTCTTTAGTAGTACGTCCTTCATCATCAACTAAAATTAACCCATATCTATCTGTTTCTATAGAGTTAGTATTTGACACAATATTAGTTTTAGGTGCTTGACTAACAGCAATTATAACTGAGTCACACTCAAACAACTCATCTTGACCCTCTAATATCTTAGTTATAACTCTACCTGACTCATCCTTAACATTTTCAGTTTTAGAAACCAATATACCATTTTCACTTATTTCTTTAGGTGCTTTAAATAACTCAAACTCTACACCATCTTCTAATGCTTCTTTTATTTCCTGTTTAGTTGCAGGCATATCATCTACACCTTTTCTATATACAATATGTACACTTTCAGCTCCTGCTCTTTTTGCAACTCTTGCTGCATCCATAGCAACATTTCCAGCACCTATAACACCAACACGATTTCCTAACTTATATACTTCTGGTGATTTTAAATAATCTATTGCATAATGAACATTTCCTAAAGTCTCACCTTTAATTCCTAATGTTCTTGGGTTCCAAACTCCTGTAGCAATAAATACTGCCTTGTATCCATCCTCCATTAATCTATCTACTGTAACAACTGGTCCAATTAACGTATTGGGTCTAATTTTCACATCTAAGCTTAATAAAATTTCTTCATATCTATCAATAATGCTATTTGGTAGTCTATACTCTGGTATTCCATACCTTAATACCCCTCCAATTTTCTCATGTGCATCAAATAACGTTACATTATATCCATTTTGTGCAAGTATTAATGATATTGTTATTCCTGCTGGTCCCCCACCAACTATAGCAATACTATCTTCCTTCTTGCTTGATTTATTTAAATTTATATGCTTTATGTACTCTTGTGATATTTCTTTTTCTATTTCATGAAAAGCAATTGGTTCGCTTTTTATTCCTCTTATACAGCTTCCTTTACATTGATCCTCATGCGGACATACTATTGAACATATTAATGACAGCGGATTATTTTTAAATAGCATTTCCCCTGCTTCATCTATCTTTCCATTCTTATATAATTCAATAATATCAGGTATCTCAGTTGAAATTGGACAACTTTCCTTACACCTTGGTTTTTTACATAATAAACATCTATTTGCTTCTGTTAACAACATAGTTTCTGCCCCCTTTTATCTTTAGTAATATTACTAATTATAATATCAACCTTTCATAAAAAACACAATATTATTATGGAATCTGCATATCTACTTATGTTTAAAGCAAGTAAAATTTCACTTAATTATAATAACTTTAATAAAAGATATATATAATTATTTTTTTATTATGTTATAATCTTATAAGAGTTTTTTGAAGGGAGCTACGAATATGGCAAGTAAGTTTTATTTACATAAGTTAAAAAATGCTAAGGCTGAAGGCGGTCGTCCATGGATATACATAGATGAAATTGATGAATATGATGGTGATTATGAAAATGGAGATATAGTTGAGGTTTATAACCATAAAGGCTATTTCTTAGGTAAAGGTTATATTAACGACAGAAGTAAAATAACTATCAGAATAATGACTAAAGATATAGATGAGGAAATTGATGAAGAATTCTTCAGAAAGAGACTTAAATCTGCGTGGGATTATAGAAAAACTATAATTGATACATCTTCTTGTAGATTTGTTTTTGGTGAAGCAGACTTTTTACCTGGATTAACAATTGATAAGTTTGAAGATTATTATGTTATTCAAATATCTACACTTGGTATGGATAAATATAGAGATATAATTGTTAAACTTCTTACTGAAGAATATGGTGCTAAAGGTGTTTATGAAAGAAGTGACCTTACTACTAGAGAAATAGAGGGTCTTGAACAAACTAAAGGCTTCTTAACTGAACCATTTGATACTAATATTCAAATTATTGAAAATGGAGTTAAATATATAGTAGATTTAGAAAATGGTCAAAAAACTGGATTCTTCCTTGACCAAAAAGAAAACAGAGCTGCAATTCATAGAATCTGTAAGGATAAGGATGTTTTAGACTGCTTTACTCATACTGGTTCATTTGCATTAAATGCTGGAATTGCTGGTGCTAAATCTGTTCTTGGTATAGATGTTTCTAAGCATGCCGTAGAATGTGCAACTAGAAACTCTGAATTAAATGGTCTTCAAGACGTTGTCAAATTTGAATGCCATAATGCATTTGATGTTTTACCAGCTTGGTCTAAAGAAGGTAGAAAGTTTGATGTTGTTATTCTTGATCCACCTGCATTTACTAAATCAAGAAATACTATTAATGGTGCAAAAAGAGGTTATAAAGAAATTAACCTTAGAGGTTTAAAGATGGTTAAAGATGGTGGTTACTTTATGACTTGCTCTTGCTCTCACTATATGAGCGAAGAGTTATTAAAGAAAACTGTTGCTGATGCAGCACATGATGCCCACAGAACCCTAAGACAAGTAGAATTTAGAACACAATCAGCAGACCATCCAATTCTTTGGAACTCTGATGAATCTTACTACTTAAAATTTATGATTTTCCAAGTATTTTAAATAATAGAAATACCATCTACAACTTGATTTGTAGATGGCATTTTTTAATCTAACAACGTTTCAAATTTATCATTGCTTTTCCAAACTAAATAATGTTTAGGATATCCACGTTTTGTCAACTCTCCAACCCTTAATACTTGTTTTTTTTCATTAGTATTCAGCATGGATTCTCTGATATACTCATATATATCAGCAATTTTATCATTAACCTGACCTTCGAAAGCCTTATATGGTTCTCCCCATGCTGCAATTATTATTGATGCCTTTTCTATCTCTTCTTTGATATAAGTCATATTAACTTTTTCTAAACTTTCATTTTCTTTGACAGTTTCTAAATCATATGAAGAAATTAAACAAACACAAGTTATGCTACTTACATCATCAAACTTTGATAATACATACTTAGTTACTCTACTTGAAAGTCTACTACACATCTCTTCATTTGCAATCTTGCTCTTCCTGCAAATAACTAATATATTTTTACCATTACTACAAATTGGGATTAGAATTTTGTAGCAGCACTTGCTTTCCTTATCTTCATATATTTCTATATTATTCTTTATAACTTTTTTAGGATATTTGCACTTACTCATATTAACACCTTAAAACTAATTTAGTTAATTTAATTTTATGGTATGCATTGCAATATGTTGTGTTACTATATTATTTAAAATTCATTCCTTGATATATTCCTCTATCTTCTAAAGCCTTATCAATATCATTTAAAACTTCCCATTTTTTTAAGCTCCACATAGGACCAATTAGCAAACTTCTTGGTGCATCACCTGTTAATCTATGAACAACCATCTCTTGTGGAATAATAGATACACCCTTACAAATAATATCTATGTATTCTTCTTGAGTAAGGAATTCGAAAGGTTTTTCATAATACTCATCTGCCATTTTTGTATTCTTCATAAGGTGTAGCAAGTGGAACTTTATCCCCTCAACACCACTATGACCAACATAATCTATTGTCTTTAACATATCTTCTTTAGTTTCCCCAGGTAATCCTAAAATTGTGTGAACAACAACATCAATATTTTTATTCTTTAATAGATTTAAAGCTCTTTCAAATACTTCTAAGTCATACCCTCTATTAAAACTTCTAGCAACCTCATCACTTACAGTTTGCAATCCTAACTCTACCATTAAGTAAGTCTTTTCACTTATCTCTGAAAGTAACTCAACTATTTCTTCATCAATACAGTCAGGTCTTGTTGCAATAGACATTGCAACAACATTAGGTTGCTTAAGTGCTTCTTCATATTTACTTCTTAATACATCAACTGGAGCGTATGTATTTGTGTATGCTTGAAAATAAGCGATACACTTACCATTTTTCCACTTCTTCTCCATCATTTCTTTTCTATCATCAAATTGTTGTCCTATTGACAATGCTCTACTTCCTGCATAATCTCCTGAACCACTCGAACTACAAAAAGTACATCCACCCCTTGCAACTTTACCATCTCTATTAGGGCAAGTAAACCCACCATCTAGTGATATCTTAAATACCTTCTCTCCAAATTTATTTCTTAGAAAATAATTTAGACTATGATATCTTTTGCCATTCCAATCTTTTTTCATCTTTTCCTCCACATGTTTAGATATTATGTCTATATTATACTCCAAACTTAAGATTACTCAATGAAATTAGATTTTTATTGTTTTATAACCTCTAATTTAGATGATTCAATTTTATATTCTCCTACTTTGTCATCATTTTCTCCTGTTAACATAGATACTCTTATATAAACATCATTTCCATCTATCTTAGAAACCTGAACATTATATTTATTAATATCAAACTTCTTATCTAGCTCTAAGGTTATTAATTCTCCTGATGATGCATTGTATACTCTAACACATTCACCTTTTCCTTCATGTTTGTATTGTACAATCAACTTTTCTTCCTTTGAATCAAACTGCAATCTTTGAACAATTCCGTTTTTAATTAAATCTATCGAGCTTAATTGTTGTGCTACTGGTTTTTCTATTACTTGATCTATGGTCTTTTTATCATCACCAGAACTTTCAGTTGAACTATCAACAGTAGCAAAGCTAGCCTTTGCTTCCTCATCTATTATTATAGCAATATATGTATTAATTCCATCATTAGTTGTTATTGCTACCTTACTTCCTGTATTGCCCACACCTATAACCCCAAATTTATTATTAGGTAAATTATACTTGTTTATTTGTGCCCCATTATCCTTTAAATATATTTCACTTGGTAAATCTTTCAATCTTATTAATAGTTCACTATCACCATCTGACCCTCTTCTAACCCTTAAAGTATCAGCCTCTCCATAAATACTCTTCAAGGTTTTAGCTTCAGTATTTTTGATTTTATATTGTCCATTCTCATCAATCACCTTTATATTATACATATCCACAGTTGCCTTTGGTTCAGTATCACTAGCCCTAGTAACCATATATGTTGATGCTATATAGGTTGCTGCCTCAATTTCTTCTAACTGCTTATATGAGGTAACTCTTAAGCCCTCTATATCATTTGACTTTGTTTTTTTATTTAAATCCTTTGTTAATAAAGCCTTTGCTCCATCAATATTATTTTCATATAACTTTTGTAAATACCTCCCTGATATTTCTTGCGCTTGCTTCATGTCCATTATTTCTACTTCTTGATTATTAGACTCACCACAGCCAATCATAAATACTATCATGATTACTAAAAATATTGATAACAACCTTTTTTTCATGTTTATTCCTCCCTAAAATCACCTTATTATTTTTAGTTTTCCTAAGAAGAGTTTCCTTATTCACACTATAATAGAATAATTCTTATGAAACTCTTATATATTGTAAGGTAAGGATTTAGAAAGGAGATGTATAATGAAAAATGAAATTTTAAAGATATTCCAAGTAGCTGTTGTATTTATAGGAACAATAGTTGGGGCTGGCTTAGCCTCAGGTAAAGAGATAACAGAATTTTTCACTACTTATGGAACTCTTAGTTTTTTAGGTATTATAGTTTGTGGTATGTTTTACGTAGTAATGGGTTCTGTAATTTCTAAAATTAGTATTGCCTATAACTTAGATTCATATAGTGAAGTAATTAAAACTATTAGTCCTAATTTCTTTGGTAAAATTACTGGTGGAATAACTACAATATTTCTTTTATCAAGTGCTTCTATAATACTAGCTGGTAGTGGTGCTTTGATTAATCAATTTTTTGGAATACCTAAAATAATAGGAACTCTTATTTTAATGTGTTTAGCTGTATTTTTTCTTCTTAGAGGAACAGATGGATTAATTGAGGTTAATTCATTTATTGTACCTGTTTTAGTCATTACAATATCCACTATAACAGTACTCTACTTTTTATTTTGTAAGGACATGGTATCAATTGACCATATTACAAGCTTTAAACCCCAAAAAAGCGGCTTGCTAATATCTACCATACTCTATGCTGGTTATAATGTCCTATGTTCTTCTGGTGTATTAGTGCCTCTAAGCAAAGAGATGAAGAAACCAAGAACAATGTTTCTAGGTATTTCAATAGGTGCTGTGGGGTTAACAGCTCTTTGTTCAATGATTAATTTACTTTTAACTATTAATCAACCATATATTTATAAATATGAAATTCCTTTGCTATTTGTTTCAACTAGATTTGGTACTGTAATCCAAGCATTACTTCTAATCGTTATACTTTTAGAGATGTTTTCTACAGAAGTTTCTGATGTGTATTCTATTTCAAAGACATTGGAAAAAAGCTTTAACATTGAATTTAAAAAGGGAATATTTATAGTTTTAGCAATAGCATTGCCAATATCTCAAATTGGATTTACTAACTTAATTTCTACCCTATATCCTCTTTTTGGTATACTCAGTTTAGTTTTTATATCTCAATGTTTATGGTTTTATTTTCGTAATAAAAATAAATTCACCTCTTAATTGTAATATATTCCTTAAAATATTATAATTATTGTATAATTTTAAGAGGTGTTTTTATGAAATATTTATCTAATCTTGAGAGTTGTACGTTGTGCATAAGAAGCTGTAAGATTAATCGTTTATCAGGTGAGACTGGATTTTGTAACGCATCTGATCAATTAAAGGTAGCAAGGGCTGAACTTCATTTTTTTGAAGAACCTCCTATATCTTTAGAAAACGGATCTGGTACTGTATTTTTTTCTCACTGTAATATGAAATGTGTTTTTTGCCAAAACCATGAGATTAGCCATTCAGAAAAAGGAGGCTATATTTCTGTAGAACGATTAAGTGAAATATTCTTAGAACTTCAAGCTAAAAATGCTAATAATATTAACTTAGTTACCCCTACACATTATGTGCCTCAAATTATAGAAGCTTTAAAACTAGCAAAAAATAAAGGGCTATCTATTCCTATTATTTATAACACTAATGGATATGATACTCTTGAAACAATAAAATTGCTAGATGGATATATCGATGTATATCTACCTGACTTCAAATACTTCAATGATAAGTATTCATTGAAATATTCTAAAGCTCCTAATTATAAAAATAATTTAATAGAAATAATTAAAGAAATGTTAAGTCAAGTTGGGGAAGCCTCCTTTGATGATAAAGGTAGAATTTTAAAAGGTGTTATAGTTAGACATCTTATGCTTCCCTCATTATTATTTGATTCTAAAAAAATAATAGACATTATATACTCTAATTTTGGAGACAAAGTTTATATTAGCATTATGAATCAATATACACCAATGTATAACTCATTGATATTTGATGAACTATCAAAACCTTTAAACCCTAAACATTATGATTCTTTAGTAAATTATGCTATTGATTTAGGTGTTAAGAATGGATTCATTCAAGGTGATGGAACTGCTACTTCATCATATACACCTTCATTTGAACTAGAAGGAGTTTATACTAAATCAAATAGGATGGAATAATATTTTTTATTATCCCATCCTATTTGTATTTTATTTAGATTTTAAACTATTTATAACATTATTTATTTTAGCTAATGTTTCTACAACATCTTTAATATCATTAGTGTATATTGCTATATTTTCCTGAGCCTCCTCAGCTGATGTAGCATTCTCTACAGCTATAGATGCTAAGGAATCTACTGTACTGAATATTTTTGTCATTGATTCAGCTTCTGTATTTAATCTTCCTATTGTCTCATTTAAATTATCTGACACAACTTGAATCAGTCCAGTTGTGTCAAAACTTACTTGTCTAACTTTCTGTAATCCATCTGTTTCATTTTGTAAAGAATAATACTGGCTATCTATATCCTTAACAAGACTAGTTATGTCTGAAACAAACTCATTTAAATTCTTATTTATGCTTGATACAGCATTTTTTGATTGTTCTGCTAACTTTCTAACCTCATCTGCAACAACAGCAAACCCTCTTCCATGTTCACCAGCTCTAGCTGCTTCTATAGATGCATTTAAAGCTAATAAATTTGTTTGCTCTGATATATTTGATACTACTGATACTATTTTATTTATATCTTTAATTCTATTTTGTAGACTTTGTCCATTTTCTTTTACTATGTTAAATGACTCTAATGATTTTCTTATATTAATTGTTGCACTATTTACATTTTCATAGTTCTCATTTATTTTATTAACTGCATTTTGAAGTTCTTCTTTATTATTATTTTCAGTATCTATAAGCTCATGCATAGCCATAATATTGTCATTTATCTTAAATACTAGCTCTTCCGTACTTCTATCTTGTTTTATAGCCATATCTGCAACACTATTTGCAAATATTTCTATTTCATTAATATTATTTTTCATATTACTTGTAGCAGTATCCATAGCTGCTGTGAAAACCATCATTTCATCAACTGAAGAGTCAAAGTATGTCCCACTTTCACTTGATTTTTCATTTATAGAATCTAGCTCTTTATATATTTCTTCAAAGAAATCATTTGTTGATATATATGTATTATCATCATTATCTTTTATTCTTTTCAAAATAGCTTTGTAAGGTTCTATTAATTTATTAATTAATAAATATGTACATATTGATACTACTGCAGTTACTAAACTCGCTTTAAACACTCCTGATAATACAGTTGATGTTATAAAGGTACTTATCCCAACCCCTAAAGTAGACTTTAAAGAAAAATCATTTATCCTTCCTAATGATAGCACTTTATTTAACTTATAATCCTTTACATTGACTATGTCATTCTCAAACTTAATTTTAAGTTTTAATTGTCCATTTCCTCTTAATATTTCTTCAATTTCGATTTTCTCATTAAAGAATGCAGCACTACCTTCCAATAATCCTTTAAAATATGAATACATATTTCTTTTTGATTTATATGTTATGTATATTTCTCTTTTATCTATAATTTCAATATCTATTTGTGGAGGCTTTGCTCCTTTGATCTTCTTCATTACTATTATATGTACTCTATTTAGACTATTTAAAAAAGTATATAAATTTCGTGATTTCAAAAATGTTGGATAATCTTTAGAAAATGTTATTACATTACTTTTCCCAATTTCGCTCCATACAATATCATCACTTATTCCTTTTAATCTTGCCACTTCTTTAATAAAATTCATAACCTTTTCATCATCTACATCTTCAAGCGGTGAAAATATAATATTGCTATTCCATCCAATCAAATCTAAAGCATTGTTTACAGTTTTACTGTCATAAATCTCTCTACATGTTTTTATCCATGTAGCAACTATAGTCCCCTTCATTCATAATCCTCCCTTTATATTGATATTATTGCTTACATAACCTACTATATAGCAAATTTCCAATAATACAAGTACCGTTTACAAAATATTAATTTTTACATACTTAAAAAAGCAAAATAAGTAGTATATTTTGCTTTTTCATCGCTATTGTTTTAATTCAGCTATTTTTGTAACCCCTACATATACATCTGATATTTTATACCAAGTTGCATAATCAACCACTCCTGTTTGTGGTAAATTAAATACTTGTTGAAATACCTTTACCTGTTCAGCTGTTGTTTTACCATATACTCCATCAACTGAAACTTTAGGGATTAACGGATAATTTTTAGATATTGTATTTAAATAATCTTGTACTGTTCTTACTGGTTCTCCAGATGACCCTTCTGTTAAATCATAACCTGGATATGACGATGGACTTCCTTTAACTTGTTCAGCAGTTACTAATTCTATATCATTACCATAAAAATGTGTTAATATTTCATAAGGTGTTTTCCCTTGATCTCCTAAATACTTGCTTCCCCATTGAGTCAACCACCCTGGACATTTAACATTTTTTCCATCACAATACTGAGTTAATAGCGGTTGTTTCTTTCCAAATCTTTTTATATATGTTGAAAAAAGTTCATCTACTATTGCACTAATACTATCAAAAACATTTCTACCATAACTAAATGCATGGTCATATGCAGTTGAACTTGTTATATCAAAATTTTTCCCTTTACCTCTATACCATTCAGTATAAATTCTATTTAATGTGAATGACACTATACATAGAACATTTGCCCTTATTGTACTCTCCGGCCATGTTGAATAAATTTCACTTGATGCCACATTTTTTAAATATTCCTTATAAGGAACTTTATAATTTGGTGCACTATCATCATTTGGACTTCCTTGATGAACAACTATATACTCTGGAACTACTGGTTTTTGCAATACAACTCCTGATGTGGGCGGTGGTAAAGGTTTATCCACCTCTTCTGGAATTTTAGATGGGAAATTTCCATTTAACGTATTTGCATCTATTTCTATTACTTCTTCCTCTCCTAACTTAGCCTCCATCATGTTAACTCTTTGATATGCTACCTCATCAGGAAATACTTGAACACCCTTTATAGATACAGTCTTAAAACCTTCTTTTTCAATTAATAAGTCATATAAACTGTACGGTATATTATCACTTGGGTTTTCTGTATAAATTAATGGTGGTGTTTTTAAATCAACAGTTGGTGAATAACCTAATTCATCTGTTATTAATTTAGTAGCTTTACTACCATCTTGTGGTTTTAATGTTATAGTACACTTATCTAAAGGTATATAATCATTTCCTTTAAAGCATTGAACTTTTAATTGTCCTATACTTGCCATATCCATTTATAACTCCTAATAATTTCTTTATATATATATTATGCATATTTATTTTTTTTGTGATTTACTCATTAGAAACTCTAACAAACAATCCCCCAACCTTGTATTCATTATATTTGTCATCTTTTTCATAATTACTTCTATTAAGATTATCACCCCGTATAGCTCCAAAAACTCCTTCTATATCAAGCATTCCATATCCCCATTCTTTATTAGGGTATATATCTCCACTTCTTTTTCTTGCGCCTCTAATTATATATGACTTTATAGCTACCGCATACATTTTAGGTAGATTGCCATCAACAATCCCCCATTGTAATAATAAAGAACATACTCCACCTAAAACTGCTGTAGCTACAGATGAACCACTTGATACACCAATCTGTCCACCTGGTCTTATAATTGGAGCGTTTATGCCTCCGGTTGAAATTGAAGGTGTTATAGAATTGTCTCTTGAATATCCCCTACCTGATTCTATAACCGTTGCATTATTACTTTGATTATAATATGCTGTAGCTATAACTTGCTCAGAAGTACATGGAAGCATTAATGTTGTATATTGGCTAGGATTTAAAAACTTTGTTTCATCATCTAATAATTTTCTTTGCGGCAACCAAGACCAATATCTTCCATCAACTACATACTCTCCATGTACTCTAATCTGCCATATGCCTTCCCGTAACCCATTAAATCTTAAATTAATAATTTCATCCCCATTTATACTATCAGGTAGTATATATTTTACATACATTTTTGTTCCTTCATATATGAATTTATAACTTTCATACTTATCCATCTTTGGCTGCAATTTATTTACTACTTCTCCAGATGGAGATACAACAGATATTAAAACTCTATCTGGTTTTTGGCACCATATAGAAAAATTTAAATCCTTTTGATTTTTTCCTACCTTTAATTCTATAACTTTTATATCACCAGACTTATCAAATTTACCCTCTGTATGAGTGTCTGTATCGCCTTCATTCCCAACGCCTGTTACACATACGCTCCCAATAAGTTTTGATGTAGTATCAATTTGATCCTCTAAAACACTTGTACCATCATGCCCACCATTATTACTACCTAGTGGTATTATTATTGTAATAGGTCTTTTTAAGTCTTTAGCTATCTTTGATAAATATCTAACTCCTACAACTACATCAATTTCTTCATATGCAGGTACATCCAATTTGCTTATAGCTGCTATCTTTTTTATCGGTTCACTTATTTGCTGTAATTTTACAATTACTAAATCTGCTTGTGGTGCTACTCCTTTTAAACCTGGATTGATTCCTCTTCCAGCTGAAATACCAGCTACCATAGTTCCATGTCCTATTTCATCCTTAACAGGAACTATTGTATATGGATCCCCTCCATCTTTCTTTAATCTCAAAGCTTCATTTATTTTTTCCATTTTATATTCAACGCCCAGCTCTAATCCATTAACAACATCAACTGGCTCAACACCCTGATCCCATATTGAGATTATTCTTGTAGTTCCATCTTCTTTAATAAACTCTTGATTTGTATAGTCTATACCTGTATCAACAATTCCTATTAATGTCCCCTTCCCGTTTAAATTTAAATACGGATTAACTAGCAATGCAGGAGCATTAGTTGCCTCAATAGGCGTTAAATCATTTAATGTATATATTGTTGGGTTCATTACTCCATATAAACCTGTTATATACTTTTCTATATCCAAAATTTTATTAAATGGTGTATATACTATTGCATAATTATCATCAATTTTTATTACAGATGTTTTATATAATGCCTCTATATCATCAAGATTTTGATTTTTGTTGTATTCAACTATAAATCCTATCATATCCTTTGAGTCCTTATAATTACCTAAAAAATCTTTCTCCTCTATAGTAAATTGTCTGTACATATTTTTTTTCATTTTTCACCTCTAATAATAGGCTTTCTAATAAATATATTTCCCACTGTATATTCCTTATACAAAGAGTATATATCATCACTTCCTCGCTGAGAATTAAACGACTTAATAGATTCTATTACATATTCTAATGACTCTGCCCCACAGACAGCACCATATCCCCATACAGGGTTAGGGTAACTAGAATCTAATCTTATTCTTTTTGCACCTTTAATAAGGTTATATTTTAATCTTTCTCCATACAAATATGGGTCATTTTTCTTTACAATTCCCCACTCCATTAATAATGCTACTATTCCGGTAACATGTGGTGCAGCCATTGAAGTTCCAGATTTCTTATCAAATCCACTTCCTGATATAGGAGCCATAATATTTTCTCCAGGTGCTACTAACTCTGGTTTAACATCTCCAATTTGGTCCATTGCTCCCCTTCCACTAAATGGTGATATATTATAATTAACATAATTATAACTTCCAACTGATATTACATCCTTAACTGTAGCTGGTATTCCTAATGTGTTATAAACTACAGGTTGTGCAAATTTAGTCTTTGTGTTTAATCCCTCTGATACAGGCAACCAAATATCATACTTACCATAAAAATCATTTAATACTCTAATAATTAATTTCCATTGACCTCCAACTAAATACTCAGCCCCTGCTAAAATAGTTATAGTAGACTCACCTATTAAATCAAAAGGATTAGGTCCTTTAACAACAAAGGTTATTTTATCACCTGATAATATTCTTTCTGTAACACCCTCTGTAATTGTAACTTCCCCAGTACTTTTCCCTATAGGATTTATTATTTCAATACTTATTAGTGGTAATATCGCTTCATATAGATTAAATGAAATAATACTTTCATCATTAGCTATATTAACCTCTATAGTTTGCTGTTTTTTTAAAACACCTCCAACATGATGTGCCGATGCTCCCTCATTACCTGATGCTATTACTATTGTTATCCGCTCTAAATCACATACTGTTTGTATATACTTTTCTAGTAAACTTGTTCCATTATGAGCTCCATCATTCGTACTCAAACTAATGTTAACAGCCAGTGGCATCTTTAACTCTTTACTTTTATCTACTAAAAACTTTAACCCTCTCAAAATATTTGTACTTAATGAATACTGACCTCTAGCGCATTTAACCATTATTATTGAGCTCCTTGGAGCAACACCATACATACTTTTAGGTATATTACCACCTGCGCAAGCTATACCCGCAACATGGGTTCCATGATCCACTTGATCATTACTAGGTACTATACTCATTGGATCTTGAGATTTTAATGCTTCATTTATCTTATTCTTATCATATATGTTTTTTCCATTACTTAAATCATAAATATACTCTATCCTTGTTGTTCCATCTTCATTTTTAAATGCTGGATGAGTATAATCTATTCCAGTATCTATAAATCCTACTAATACCCCTTGGCCTAAAAGGCTATATGTTGTTTGTAATTCTGGTACACATGCTGCTCTATTACTATACTCATCTGATATATATAATGATTTTGGTAGTTCTAAAAACTGAATCAAATCACTTTTAAATAAGTCTATAAGTTTTTCTACTGCTATAGTTACAACTGCATATCCATATCCTAAATTTTCATATTCACCACCTAAACTCTCTACAAAAGCTTTAACATCTTCAACCTTTTCTCCTGAAATTATAATAACTTCAACTTTATCTTTAGCTTCGCTATTCATATACTTTGAATATCCTATTTTCTTTAAAAATTCATCAGAAATACCCATACTTAATCACCTATAAATTATTATATAATTGTTTTTAATCTATGAAAAAAGAGCTAAGCTTGTGCTTAACTCTTGTGCAGTAATTTATTATTTTATAATATAATTTCTATTCTTTCTATCTTTGCTAAAACCTCTATATTCCTTACATCAACAGTTTCTGTCATAACTGACCCTCTATTATATAAAAGTAGTGCTTTATTACTATCTAATCTTTTAATCTCACGCACTTTTCTTTCACCTTTATGAGATATTAAATAAAATCCATTTTTTGATATCTCTTTAGTTAAGTGAGCGAATAATAAATCTCCTTTAGACATTCTAAAACCATTCATATCATCTGAGTTCACTTCTAAATAAATAACCTTATCTTGTTGATGACCCTCAACTTTATTTGAATGTATAGGCAATTCCTTATATGTTTTTATGTTTTTTAAATCTAAATCATATACAGGAACTTTTTTTAATACAGATGCAAAAGCATCAGCCCAAACTTCATTCTTATCCTCTACCTGTTTTTCTTTCTTTTTAGGTAGGGAATATTGAGCTGCCTTTCTCTCTTCCATAAGTACTTCATCAGTTACTACCATACTTATATCATTTAAGTCCACTCCTAAAGCTTTAGATGCCTTAGTAATAAAAGATTCTTGGGCTACTTTTCTACCTAATTCAATCTCATTAATGTATTTTTCAGCAACACCAAGCTTCTTTGCCAAAGTTTTTTGTGTAATATTAGCCTTAGTTCTTGCTTCCTTTATTCTCTCTCCAACTCTACTCATAACTATCTCCCTTATTGTTACTTATTAAAAGATTCTCTTTCTTCTATCAAATGATTTAATAAATATCCAAAACTCCAATTAGAAGAAATCGGTGTAACAACTGCTAAAATACCACCTGTTACATGATTTCTAATTTTTCTTACTGTAGACTGAACCTCTGTATTCTTATAGTTATTTAATAAAATCACCTTTTCATTTGGCAATTCTTCAACTATATTACCTTGATTTTGACCCAGAATTATATCTTTTATTTTTAGACTTGTCATCTCTTTCGATACTTCAATGATCATAAATCCATAATTCTTTAATCTTTTTATTTCATTTTCATCTAAATTATAAACTATTAATGACCTATGCATTGTAATCACCCTTATTAATCTTCAATTATTTCTGGTGCTTTAGCTTCATAACCGTTTAACTCTACGCTCATAGTTTTGATAACTTGATCTTCATATGGCTTATCATTATAATCTGTCTTTGTTGCAACTATTGCATCGGCAACTTCTAATCCTTCTGTAATCTTTCCAAATCCTGCATATTGTCCATCTAAGTGAGGAGCATTTGCAACCATTATAAAGAATTGACTTCCTGCTGAATCTGGAATCATAGTTCTTGCCATTGATAAAACACCCTTTGAATGCTTTAATTCATTTTTAAATCTATTTGAAGTAAACTCTCCTTTAATTGAATACCCTGGACCGCCCATACCATTTCCATCTGGGCACCCTCCTTGAATCATAAATCCTGGAATAACTCTATGGAACATTATCCCATCGTAAAATCCTCTTTGTATTAAATCTATAAAGTTATTTACTGTATTTGGAGCAATTTGAGGATATAACTCCGCTTTCATTACTCCTCCATTTTCCATTTTAATAGTTACTATTGGGTTTTTCATAATTTAAATCTCCTTTCAAAATACTATTAGCTAGTATTACCTATAATAATTAAGATAATGCAATTATATCCTAAATATCCATAAAATCAAATATTCTTTAAAATAAAAAGGTATATAAAAGCATCAATTCAATACTTTTATATACCTTATCTTATTAAATAAATTATTTTCACTCATTAAATTACTCCCATAATAACATTATTTTTAAGCTGTAAAGCTAGTTCCTAATACCACCCTCGAATAATCAGTATAATTTGTCAAATTTTTAACATTAATTTTATTAAAAATTTCTCCTCTTCCCATTTTATTTATTAGATCCCCAAATAAACAAGTTAAAAAGTTTGTTGATACTTTATTTATTCCATCAAAATCTAATATTATATCCTCATCTAAATTTTCTTTAATAATTTCTCTTAGTAATATAGCATCCTCAACTGCAAAATTTTCCCCTAAAAAGTCTTTTACTTTAATATTCATAATCAAACTCTCCTCCCTAATAAAAACAAATTAATATTATTTTTGAATTTTCTGAAAATTCCACCTCTAGTTTTAGTATATTCAAAACATTGTTTTTTGTCAACTATTTAACAAACTTTTTTAAAAAAATTTGCGCTTTTGCGCAAATTCTTTATTTTATTAGGTTATAACTTAGTTCAATTATCTTTTTACTATTCAAGGAATTTATTATTTTTACTGAGCCTGTTTTAGTTCTATCATTTAATAAATTCTTTTCTTTTAATCTTCTTTTAATTTCTTTAGATGTTCCTAATCCACCATCTAGAATTGGTATATTATTACCAATTATTTTTTGTATTGTATGTCTAACAAAAGGATAATGTGTACACCCTAATACAATAGCACCAATCTCATCCCTATTATATGAAGAAAATTTTTCTTTCAAGTATTCCTCTAATTCTTCCCCTTCTAATATACCATTTTCTATAAACTCCATTAGTCCTGCACAAGGCATAGGGCTTATTTCACCCATAGCCTGATACTTATTCATTAAAGAATTGAATTTTTCTTGAGCTAACGTCATAGGAGTTGCCATTATTATTATCTTTCCATTAGAATTCACTTCAACCGCTGGTTTTAATGCTGGTTCAATTCCTACTAATGGTAACTCTGGATACTTTACTCTTAATGCAGCCACAGCAGCACTTGTTGCTGTATTACATGCAACAACTACACCTTTCACCCCTAAATTTAATAAACTGTCAACTCCTTTAAAAGTTAACTCCTTAATTTCATTTATTGATTTTACTCCATATGGTGCATTTATCGAATCTCCAAAATATATGTAATCCTCATTTGGCATTATTTTCAATGCTTCTTTTAATACGCTTAACCCACCTACCCCTGAATCGAAAAAACCTATAGGTAAACTTTTGTTGTCCATTGGTCAATCACTCCAATATTTAAATTTATATATTTATTTTACAGTTAATATATCAATAGGTAAATAGTTATTTATTTTAATTGAAACCTTTACTTCTTTCATATATATGTTTATTTTCTAAAAATATTGATTATTTAATCATTTTTTATTGACACTCTTTGTTTAATATAATAAAATTTTCCTATAATTAGTATTTTGGCGAATATTAAAGTTTTATATTTTTTATTTGTTCGATTCATATAGGAAAGGATGTGAAGTTTTTCTTTGTCATTGTTCATCAATTGGGGAAGAAAATATTATTATGACTAAGAATTTAATCTACACTATAACAAAAGACAAGCATACTAAAGAAGATTTAATAGAAATTTTATCTAATCATCAAGAGATAAAATTTGTTTCACTAGTTGGAATAGATTTATCAGGAAATGATACTGACGAAAAAATTCCAGTGAAATTATTTTTAGAGGATATTGAATCATTCCTATATGGCGTAGCTGTTCAAACTGATGGTTCATCTGTTGTTTTACCTGGAATAGCTACATTAAATAATGCTAAAGTTGATATGATTGCTGATATGAACAGCACTTGGTTTGTTGATTATAACTATGATCACATTGATCCTATAACAAAGAACCCTATTGGAACCCTTAGAATTCCATGTTTCTTATATCATGATAATAAACCTGTTGATTCTAGACACATACTTAAATCAGCCGTGGATACTTTTAAGAGTAACTTATGGAACATTTTCGAAACTCATCCTGAAGTTATAAGTGGATTTAATATTGTTAAGGATGACATTGAAGATATAGTTATTACATCTGCAACTGAATTAGAGTTTTGGGTTAAATCTCCTAATAATATTGCTGAAATTGAAGAACTTTCTACAGGTCAAGTTTTACATGAGCATTATTGGACTAGAACAAAAGGATCTGTTAGAACTGCATTAGAAGAAACTTTATTACTTATGGAAGAGTATGGTTTCGAACCTGAGATGGGGCATAAAGAAGTTGGCGGTGTTAAGGCTAAACTTGATTCTCATGGTAACCTTAATCATATAATGGAGCAATTAGAGGTAGATTGGAAATATTCAGATGCTCTTCAAGCAGCGGATAACCTAGTATTTGTTAAAATTCTTGTTCAAGAAACCTTTAGAAGAAACGGCCTTGAGGTTACATTTATGGCAAAACCAATAGATGGTGTTGCCGGTTCTGGAATGCATATACACTTAGGCACCTCTTTAAAACTAAAAAACGGTAAAAGATTAAACTTATTTAATGCTACAAAGAACCATTTCTTAAGTTCAATTGGATATGGTGCACTAATGGGTATGTTAAAGCACTATGAAATAATGAATCCATTTATATCTTCTACTAACAATTCTTTAAAGAGATTAAAACCTGGCTTTGAAGCACCTATTTGTATTGTTACTTCACTTGGAGTAAGTCCTGAAATTCCTTCAAGAAACAGAAGTATATTAATTGGACTTATTAGAGACTTATCAAATCCTTATGCAACAAGATTTGAACTTAGATCTCCAAATCCACATTCAAATGTATATATAGGACTAGCGGTTTCATATATGACTATGTTAGATGGAATAATTCATGTCGCAAACAATAATAGATCAGAAGATGATTTATTAGCTGAGTTATCTAAAGATGCTGGGGTAACTGGAATGTATTTAGATAAATCTCGTGCTTACAGAAGTGAAGAAGATGTTTTTGAGCATTTCTCTGAATCTGAGAGAAATAAATTATTTGGTAAAGCACCTGCAACTGTATATGAGAATTTAATACAAATAGATAGATATCCTGAAAAGTTAAAAGCATTAAAAAGAAATAATGTTATGACAGACCAATTAATATATTCATTTAAGTTAGCTGCTACTCAAAGATGGGCAACTGAAATAGGAAATAGAATTATTAATCAATACACTAATGAAGTTAGATTATATAAAATGCTTCATTCAATTGATAAGGCATTAGATTTAGATGTTTCTAACTGGATGAAAATTAATGATTTAAGACATTATATAATGAAGGATACTTACCTAAATAAAAGTTTATGTACTAGACTAAAAGAATCCTTTAATAATCAAGATTTATCTGAAGCATCTAGATTATACTTAGAATTAGAAGATAAGATGAATACTTTGAGAAGCTTATACAATTCTTATAAGAAGAATTTATTAGATATATAGCTACAAAAGTGTGCCAAATAATGGCACACTTTTTCAATATAATCTATTTTTTTTAATTTTTTCCATTATTATAGTTTTTTTATTATGTTTTTGTTATAATATAATTAAATTTGAATTATATTTTATGAGGTGTAAACAATAATGAGACTTCTTCCAATAGAGTGTGTTAAAGAAGGTAGCCCTCTTGGTAAAACTTTATATGATAATGATGGTAGAGTTTTACTTAAACAAGGTGCTATTTTAACAAGTTCAATCTTAAAAAAAATTAAATCATTTAAAATATTCTCTATTTACATTGTTGATGAATATAGTGATCATGAGATAGAGGATATAGTTAAACCTGAATTAAGACAAAAATCTATTTCTTTAATAAAAGAAACTTTTACATATATTGAAAGACTAAGCTCAGTTGATATCTCAACTTCAACTGCTCGCTTAAATGCTTTGAACAAATTTGAAAACTATTTTAATTCCATCTCTGGAATAGCTGAAGACATACTTGAAGATATACTGAACAATAAAGATGCTTTAGTTTCATTAGTTGATATTAAAAGTATGGACAACTATACTTATCAACATAGTGTTAATGTTGCTATATTATCAGTAATATTAGGAATTAGCTTAAAACTAAGTAAAAGCCAATTACAAGAATTATGTCTTGGTGCATTGCTTCATGATATGGGAAAGGTTTTGATTCCTAAGGAACTTATTATTAAGCCTGCTAAATTAAGTCCTGAAGAGTTTGAAACAATTAAATTACATCCTAAAAGAGGGTATGAATATTTAGGGAATCAATATGACCTTAAAACAACATGCAAACTAATTGCACTACAACATCATGAACGTGTTGATGGTAAAGGATATCCTAATGGATTAATACATACAGACATACATCAATACTCTAAAATTGTATCAATTGCAGATGTATATGATGCACTAACTTCTGATAGACCTTACAGACGTGCTCTATGCGCTTCTGATGCTCTTGAATACATAATGGCAAACTGTGGCACCTTATTTGATTATTCTCTTGTTACAGCCTTTGCTAACGCTATTGTACCTTTTCCATGTGGAACAATAGTACAATTAAGTAATAATGATGTAGGAATAGTAGAAAAAACACTTCCTGGATTCCCATTACGACCTGTACTAAAAATTCTTAAAAGTACTAATACCGATTTAATAAATAAAGAATTTAGTTTAGTAGAACATCTATCTATAGTAATAACTAAAGTTATTTATAATATTGATGATAATTAAAATACAAAGGCAATTAAAACATTAGTTTTAATTGCCTTTGTGTTCTATGCTATATATCTTTGCTTCTTACTTAATTCTTCAGCCTCTTCAAAATTTCTAGCCTTAAAGACTAATGTCCACCCATTTTTATTGCATTTACCTGCACACATTATATATCTTCCATCTTGTTCTTTTTCATTAACTTGTCTATCAACTATTAAACTATTAAACTCTCCTATTGTTTTATAATTTAATTTTACAAATACTCCACCTACCATAATACTCCCCTTTTCACTCGAACAAATGTTTATATGTCTATAATATAGAATATTCGTTCTTTTGTCAATATGTAAGTTTATAAAAAACATAAAAATAAGAACTGTAGATTAAACTACAGTTCTTATTTTTATTCTGCTATATTAAATACTTCTAAATCTCTGTTATCTTCTAATCCTTGAACTTTAACTTCTACAATAGCTCTTAATGTATCTAATGCTGTTATAACTCCGATGTTTCTTTCTACAGCTGCTCTTCTAATTACAAATCCATCTCTCTTAGAATCATTCCCCTTTGTAGGAGTATTTATAACTAATCCTACCTCTTTATTCTTAATTACATCTAATATATTTGGACTTTCTTCATTTAACTTCTTAACCTCTGTAGCATCTACTCCAGCTTCTCTTAACATTTTACATGTACCTGAAGTTGCAACAAACTTATATCCTAATTTAGATAACTCTACAGCCATTGGTAAAAACTCATCTTTATCATGATTGTTTAATGTAGCTAGGATAGCTCCATTTCCTGGGTACATACTTGCACCTAAGAAACCTTTATATAATGCTTCATTAACATTTCTTCCAACACCTAAAACTTCTCCTGTTGATTTCATTTCTGGTCCTAATGAAACTTCAACATTTGGTAATTTTTGAGTGGAGAACACAGGTACCTTAACTGAAATTAGTTCTGGTTCTGGATATACATCCACTCCATATCCTAAATCCTTCAGCTTATGTCCTAACATAGCCTTAGTAGCTAACTCTACTATTGGAACCTTACTTACCTTACTAATATATGGAACTGTTCTTGACGCTCTTGGGTTAACCTCAATTACATAAAGTTCTCCTTGAAACTCTATAAATTGAATATTTATCATTCCTTTTATTCCTATTGCTAAAGCCAACTTCTTAGTATAATCTAATACTTTCCCCTTAATTTCATCACTTATATTTTGACTTGGATACATTGTAACACTATCTCCAGAGTGAACACCAGCTCTCTCTAAGTGTTCCATTATACCTGGAATTAATATATCCTCACCATCTGAAATAGCATCTACTTCTATTTCTCTTCCCATTAAATACTTATCTATAAGAATTGGATTTTTAGTATCCTTTTCAAAAGCATTTTTTAAATAATAAGTTAATTCTGATTCATCATGAGTTATTTCCATACCTTGTCCACCAAGTACATATGATGGTCTTACAAGTACAGGGAATCCTAATCTTTCAGCCTCTTGTAGCCCTTCTTCAACTGCCCAAATCCCTTTACCTTTAGGTCTTGTTATATCTAACTCTTCTAATAATGCATCAAACTTTTCTCTATCTTCTGCCATATCAATTTGATCAGCTGTTGTTCCTAAAGTTGGTATATTCTTAGCCTTTAAGAAGTTTGCTAACTTAATTGCCGTTTGCCCTCCAAATTGAAGTATAACTCCATCTGGTTTTTCTTTATCTATTATATTTAATACATCTTCTTCTGTTAATGGTTCAAAGTATAGTTTATCTGATATATTAAAATCAGTACTTACTGTTTCAGGGTTGTTGTTAACAATTATTGTTTCAATACCCATCTTCTTTAATGCTATAACACAATGTACTGAAGCATAGTCAAACTCAATTCCTTGCCCTATTCTAATTGGTCCTGAACCTATAACTATTACCTTCTTCTTATCGCTAACTTCAACCTCATCATATTGCTCATAAGTTGAATAGTAATATGGTGATAACGCTTCAAACTCTCCACCACAAGTATCAACCATTTTATATGAAGGTTTAATGTTCCATATATCTCTTAATCTATAAATATCTTCTGGTGAAACTCTTAGCATATCAGCAATAGCCTTATCTGAGAATCCTCTTTTCTTAAGATTCTTTAACCATTCTTTATCTAAATCTTCAACATTACTCATTCTAAGTTTTTGTTCTTCTAAAACAATCCACTTAATTTTCTCAATAAAGAATCTATCGATTCCTGTAATTTTAGCAACTCTATCAATCATATAGTCTCTTCTTAACATTTCTGCTAAAGCAAAGATTCTTTCGTCATCTGGAGACATAACTCTTTCCTTAAGTTCTTGCATACTTAATTCTCTAAACTTAGGATGTTCTAATGAATACTTACCTATTTCTAAACTTCTTATTCCCTTTAAGAAAGCTTGTTCAAAGTTAGCACCAATAGCCATAATTTCTCCTGTTGCCATCATTTTTGTACCAAGTACTCTATCTGCACTAAAGAACTTATCAAATGGCCACTTTGGAATCTTACAAACAACATAATCTAATGTTGGTTCAAAGCAAGCATATGTTTTTTGAGTAACCGCATTCTTAATTTCATCTAATCCATAACCTAAAGCAATTTTAGCCGCTAATTTTGCTATTGGATATCCAGTTGCTTTTGATGCTAATGCAGAACTTCTTGAAACTCTTGGGTTAATTTCGATTACTGCATACTCAAATGAATTTGGATTTAATGCAAACTGTACATTACATCCTCCTTCTATTTTAACTGCATTTATTATATTTATTGATGCAGTTCTTAACATTTGATACTCTTTATCTGAAAGGGTTTGAGATGGTGCAACAACTATACTATCTCCCGTATGAATTCCAACTGGATCAATATTTTCCATGTTACATACTGTAATACAATTCCCGTAAGAATCTCTCATTACCTCGTATTCTACTTCTTTCCATCCCTTAACTGACTTTTCTAATAAAACTTGTCCTATTGCACTTAATTGTAATCCAGATGCAAGTATTTCTCTTAATTGCTCTTCATTATCAGCAATTCCTCCACCTGACCCTCCAAGTGTATATGCTGGTCTTACTATAACAGGGTATCCAATTTTATTTGCAAATTCAATTCCTGAAGTTAATTCTGTAACTATCTCTGATTGGATAACAGGCTCATTTATTCTTTGCATCATGTTTCTGAATAATTCTCTGTCTTCCCCTTCTTTTATTGAATCAATTGATGTTCCTATTACTTTTACATTATGCTTTTCTAATATACCTTTATCGTGTAATTCAACTGCAAGGTTTAGACCTGTTTGTCCACCCATTCCTGTTATTACACTATCTGGCTTTTCTTTAATAATTACTTTTTCAACAAACTCAACTGTAAGTGGTTCTAAATAAACCTTATCTGCAACCTCTTTATCAGTCATAATCGTAGCTGGATTTGAGTTTATTAATACAACCTCTACACCCTCTTCTTTTAACGCCTGACAAGCTTGTGTTCCTGAATAATCAAACTCAGCTGCTTGACCTATAACTATTGGACCTGACCCTATAACTAAAACTTTTTTAATATCCTTATTTAATGGCATATCTAACCCCTCCTACTCTGCATATTCCATGAATCTATCAAAAATGTATTCACTATCCTTTGGCCCTGCTGATGCTTCTGGATGGAATTGTACTGAGAATATTGGTAATGTCTTATGTTTTAACCCTTCAACTGTTCCGTCATTTATATTTACATGAGTAACTTCAGCATCCTCTGGTAATGTATCAACTACATATCCATGATTTTGTGATGTTATGTGAACCTTATTTGTTTTTAAATCTTTTACTGGATGGTTACATCCTCTATGTCCAAACTTTAACTTTGTAGTATGTCCACCTAATGTTAATCCTAATAATTGATGCCCTAAGCAGATTCCTACTATTGGCTTCTTTCCAACTATCTTCTTTACATTTTGGATTACATCTTGTAAATCCTCTGGATCCCCAGGTCCATTTGATAAAAATACTAAGTCTGGATTTACAGCTAAAATATCTTCAGCCTTTGTATCCATTGGGAATACTGTTAATTTACATCCTCTTTTTTGGAAGCATCTTATAATATTTTGCTTTATTCCGAAATCTAATATAGCAACATGCTTACCTTGTCCATCTACTGTGTATACTTCCTTTGTTGTAACATTTTTTACTGCCTCTTTATTTGAAAAAGCATTAATCTTTTCCTCTAATTCTTCTTTATCTATATCTTCAAGAGCTATTATCCCTCTCATTGTTCCATTATTTCTTAATACTTTAGTTAACGCTCTTGTATCTATTCCTTCTAACCCAACTATTTTATTTTGCTTTAAGAAATCTTGAAGACCCAACTCACATCTAAAATTACTTGGTAAATCACACTTTTCTCTTACTATAAACCCTCTAACTTTTGGTGTTTTTGACTCCATGTCTTCTAAGTTTATACCATAATTCCCTATTAACGGATATGTCATAGTTACTATTTGTCCATAATATGATGGGTCAGTTAATACCTCTTGATAACCTGTCATTCCTGTTGTAAATACAACTTCTCCAACACTATCTTTTAAATGTCCAAAAGCATTTCCTTCAAAGGTCATTCCATTTTCTAATATTAGCTTAGCTTTCATACTGTTAACCTCCTCTTAATTCTATATCTAAATACACTTTTTCCCATACCTCGGATATAAATAAAGGGATACCAAGAAGACTTATGCTTAAATTAGCATTGCTTCTTACTATCCCGTTTGGTTTCTCTTATGTATAGACTCTATCTCTTAACAGATGGATATGGCTACGCCTAAACATGTATTATACCCTAATAATACATTCCATTCTGCTCCATACTCTTGCTGGCCTCACGGGACCAATTTAAAGTGTAGCTTAAATATTCACTATTTTGTCTTTTAATCTATTCTATTGTATAACTATGCATCTGTCAAGATTTTAACACTTAAAATTTTCCATGAGATACTTTTAGAATATTAAAATTCTTGATTTAACCTAAATGAATTTGGTAAAATATAGTTAATAAATTCTAATGATTGGAGGAATTATATGTTAGAAATATCTAAACTAACAAAAAAGTTTAAAGATATAACTGTTGTTGATAATATATCATTCAAAGTTCACCCAGGTGAAATAGTTGGTCTACTAGGAGAAAACGGTGCTGGTAAAACTACAACTCTACGAATGATATCAACTATGTTAAATATAACTGATGGAGAAATTAAAGTAAATGGATTTGACTGTTTTTCTCAACCTGATAAAGTTCGTAGCCAAATTGGAATTCTCTTTGGTGGAGATGTAGGTCTTTACGATAGACTTTCTTCTAAAGAAAATATTCAATACTTTGCAAACCTTTATGGAATGGATAATAAAAGTAGTGAAAAAAGAATTTGTGAACTTGCTAATGATTTTGAAATGAGTTATTACCTTGATACTCGTGTATCAAAGCTATCAAGAGGTATGAAACAAAAAGTATCTATAGCACGTTCAATAGTTCATAATCCTTCTGTAATGTTATTCGATGAACCTTCTACTGGATTAGATGTTGGAGCTACAAGAACTATACAAGAATTCATTTTAAAGTGTAAACATGAAAATAAAACTATACTTTTTTCTAGTCACTCTATGAAAGAGGTCGAAAAACTATGTGATAGAGTTATCATAATAAATAAGGGTAAGTTATTAGAAAATTGCACTATCGCCGAATTAAAATCTAAGTACGATAATCAGGACCTTGAAGAAGTATTTATATCTCTAGTTGGGGGTGATTCTAATGAATAGCTTTAAGATTATATTCAAAAAAGAACTTACAGATTTTCTAAGGGACAAAAAAACTCTTATTTTTACTATACTGTTACCTGTACTGGTGTTTCCTGCTATATTTAAAGTTATGAGTATTACAATGGAAAATACAACTACTGAGGCAACTAAAGAAATTAATATCGCTATAGATGGTAATATCAATAGTGGACTAATTCCTGTTCTTGAGCAACAAGAAAGTATTTTTATAAAAGAGTTTGATAATCCATATGAAGCGCTAAAAAATGGTGACCTTCAACTTATATTAAAAATACCTGATGACTTTGATAGAAAAGTTTCTTTAGGGGAAACTCCTCTACTAGAAATACTTATAGATGATGAATCTCAAAAATCAACTATAGCCTCATCTATAGTACAACAAATTTCAACCCTATATTCTCAAGATTTAATTAAGCAAAAATTATCTGCTCAAGGCATTGACCCATCAATACTTGAACCCTATAAGGTAGAAATAAAGTCTGGATTAAATAAAGATGGTAGTACTAATGAATTTTCTACTATGATTCTAAGTATGCTTCCTTCTTTAATAATAATATTTATGATATCTCCAACTATTTCTATGGCTGCCGATTTAGGGGCTGGTGAAAAAGAAAGAAATACTTTTGAGCCGTTACTTTCAACTTCTGTTAGTAGAAATTCAATTTTATTTGGTAAAATTGCAAGTATGTTTGTGGTGGCCTTAGTTGCATTAGTGCTCAGTGTTAGTTCTTATGTATTTTCTATGAAAAACTTTATGGGTAATGGACAAGAATTTAATATTTCTCTTACACCGCAATCTATTGCACTAATGATAATATTTGCAATTTTAGTTTTAATTGCTGTATGTGCAATAGAAATGGCACTTAGTATTTATGCTCGATCAGAAAAAGAGGCTGGAACTTACTTGAGTGGGATATTAATGCCTGTATTTATCCTAGGATATCTTCCTATGATGATGGATGCTAAATCTATAAGCTTTGTAATGTTTAATGTTCCAATTACAAATGTTGTTTGTGTTATGAAAGAATTTCTTGTTGGTATTTTTAATATTCAACATATTTTAGTAACTGCAGGTTGGAATATAGTATATATAGTTCTTGCTATACTTTTTGTTAGATATATGTTCTCCCGTGAGGAAGTTATTTTTAGAGCTTAAATTATTAAAGGATACTGAAATTTTTTCAGTATCCTTGTTACTTATTCTTTATTAAATTTAGCTATTATCATTGTACAAACAGTGTTACCTGCTGAATTTAATAGCGTTGCTGGAACATCTATTATTGTAGCTATTACAAGCATAATTGCTAATGCTTCTGGTGGGAATCCAAATATACTTAAAATAAGCATTTCTCCAATTGCTCCTCCACCTGGTACTGCACCAACAACTGCACCAATTAATAGCCCTACTGCTAATATCGATAGTAATGTTGTTGGAGAACTCATTTCTCTTCCAAATATCCCGAATAGGAACATTATCTTGAAAATACCACCAATAACTGAACCATCTTTATGTATGTTAACCCCTAAAGGCATTATAATATTAGCTAAAGTATCTGATACACCCATTTTTTTAGCTGCTTCAATGTTAACTGGTATACACGCTGCACTTGAACATGTTGCAATGGCTGTAACTGATGGCTCCGCTGCATTCTTCCAAAACAGCTTAACACCATCTCTTTTACCTGCAACAAAGGCATATAACGTAAAGAATCCAAAGAAGTATATTATTGATACTCCTAGATATAAGAAAAATACCTTGGCATATCCTTCAAGTATTTGTCCTCCTAATTGACCTACTACAGTTGCAAAGTAACAACCTAACCCAACTGGTGCTATATACATTATAATCTCCATCATTTTCATAGTTACTGCTGCACCACTACTTAAAAATGCTGTAAATACTTTTCCTTGCTCCTTACAAAGCATAGTTGCAAAACCTAATATTATTGAAAATAATATTAATGCTAACATGTTACTTCTAGTTAATATTCCTGAAAAATCACTTACTGTTATACTAGAAACTATTTTTTCCAGTATTCCAACCTTTTCTCCATCAACTATATCCGTGTTTTGCATCATATTTTGGAATGTAGATGGATCTACTCCTGTTGTTGGATTAAATAACTTAAAGCTTATAACTCCTATAATTCCTGATATTATAGCTGTAATTCCAAAAACAACTACTGTTGTTCCTAATATTCTTCCCAATTTTTTAGAGTTGTCCATTTTAGCTATCGATGATGCAATGCTAAAGAAAACTATTGGAACTAATAAAGTAAATATTAAATTTAAAAACAGATTTCCAATTGGTTCAAATACAGATGCTTTTTCACCCATAGTTAATCCAACTATTCCACCTAGAATAATTGAACCAAGTAATATTATTGTCGACTTATAATTCTTTAAAAACTTCAACTTTTTCTTTCCTCTCTTGTTACTATTATTTTTTCTTTTGTATTAATACATACCTTTTGCAAGGTTTATATTTCTGAAAAATTTGATATACTATAATTATCAATTAATATTAATTTTTACTGTTGAATTATAGCATAAAATTTATATAAGTTGCTACTTAAAAATACTAATGATTTAATTATGGAGGATACTATGAAATATTTATCAGACTTACATACACACACTATTGTTAGTGGCCATGCTTATACTACTCTTAAAGAGAATATAACTTATTGTAAAGAGAATGGAATTAAAATATTAGGAACTGCTGAACATGGTCCTACAATGCCCGGTGCTCCACACTATTGGTACTTTGGTAATCTTAGAGCTGTTCCAAGAGAAATAGATGGAGTTATGATTTTAAAAGGATGTGAAGCTAATATTATTGGTGTAGATGGTGAGATTGACATTCCTATTGATGGTTCTAAGAGCCTTGATTATATGATTGCTTCTTTTCATGAACCAGTATTTCCACCTAAATCTTTAGAAGAAAATACTGCAGCTATAGTTAATACTATTAAAGCTAATCCTAAGGTTGAAATATTAGGACACTTAGGTAATCCTAATTATGAATTAGATTATGATAAAATTGTTAGAACTGCAAAAGAGCATAATATTATGATAGAAATAAATAATAGTTCAATTGGTGGAACATCTAGAGTAGGAAGTGCTCCAAACTGTAAACTAATAGCATCTCTTTGTAAAAAATATGGTTGCAAAGTAATTTTAACATCTGATGCCCATATTGATACAGCTATAGGAAAGTTTGATTCATCAATAGCTTTATTAAAAGAAATAGATTTTCCAGAAGAGTTAATTATGAATAATCCTGAAATATTAATTCCTCACCTTAAATCTAAGGGAGCTCTTTTAGATATTAATTAATTAAATTATAATGAAGTTTGAAAATCAACTTCAAACTTCATTATAATCTTCTATTTAGAGTTTGTTTTTAATACTATTTTTCTGCTAATCCACCTAGGAATAAACTTATTTAAGGTTATAATAATCTTATTCTTCCAACCTGGAATTATTATCAACTTTCCTTTACTAAATTCTTTAAATCCTATCTCAGCAACCTTTTGAGCACTCATTACATATGCCTTGGCACCTTCTGACTTTTCTATCCCTGCCTTACTTTGAAATCCAGTACCAACTGGACCTGGACAAAGACAACTTACTCTTATATTATTACATTTAACCTCCTCATGTATTGCCTCAGTTAAACTTAAAACATATGCCTTTGTTGCATAATAGTTTGCCATCTTAGGTCCTGATGAAAAAGCTGCTGTTGATGCAACATTCAGTATCCCTCCTGATTTTCTATCTACCATTTTAGCCAAAAAATAATGAGTTAAGTGTGTTAAACAATCAATATTAATACTATTCATTGATAAGTGTTTATCTATTTTCTCTTTATAAAAATAATCAAACCCTCCAATACCAGCATTATTTATTAAATTATCCACAATCAATTTATTTTTTTCCACATATTCAATTAAATTTATCCTATCACTGTGGATAGATAAGTCTAAAGAAACAATTTTAACATTATTTTTATATCTATCTTCTAGTTCTAACTTAACTCTTTCTAAGTTATTAACATTTCTTGATACAATTATTAAGTTATACCCCTCTTTTGAATATAATTTAGCTAGCTCGTATCCAATTCCTTCTGTTCCACCAGTAATCAATGTATAGTTATCATTCATTTATTTAATCACCACCACCTATTATTATATCACCTGTAATTGCAATACTTTATATAAAATTAAAAAGATGCCATTTAAGGCATCTTTTTAATTAATTATTTCCTAATATAGAGTTTATCTCATTTTTATAAGCATCTGCTTTAGCTCCGAAAATAGCTTGAACTCCGTTCCCTACTTCCATAACTCCTGCTGCTCCTAATGATTTTAACGCATCCTTGTTTACCTTAGACTTATCTTTTACTTCTACTCTTAATCTAGTAATACATGCATCTATATTAGTTATATTTTCTTCTCCACCTAAAGCAACTAAAACTGCTGGTGCTTTTTGAACTATTTCATCTTCACCTGATTTGTTGTTTTGGTAATCTGCTTTAGAATATAACTTAACTTCTTCTTCACTCTCATCTCTTCCTGGTGTTTTTAAGTTAAACTTCTTGATTAAGAATGAGAATAAGAAGTAATAAACAACTGCATAAACAGCTCCAACCATTATTAATTTAAGCCAGTTTGTTGGAACTCCTGCTCCAGCTGGAAGTATCCCAAATAATGAAAAATCAATAAATCCACCTGAGAATGTCATTCCTATAAATACATTTAAGACATCCATTAACATGAATGATAACCCTGCCATTACACAGTGAACACCATATAATACTGGTGCAACAAATAAGAATGTAAATTCTAATGGCTCAGTGATACCTGTTAATAATGATGTAACACCTGCTGAAAGTAATAATGACCCTACAACTTTTTTCTTGCTTGGTGCTGCTGTTTTATACATTGCAAGTGCTGCAGCTGGTAAACCAAACATCATAACTGGGAACTTACCTGCCATAAATCTTGAAGTACCATCAACAATTGTTGACATTACCTCTGGTGATGCTCCAACTAAGTCATTCATGCTTGATAATTGTGCAAAGTAAGCTGTGTTAGCTCCTGAAATTACTTCCCATGTTCCATTTATTAATACATTTCCTTCAACAAATGAAGTAAACCAGAATGGTGTATAGAATACATGGTGTAATCCAAATGGTATTAATGCTCTTTCTATTAATCCAAATAAGAAAGTTCCTGCTGCTCCAGCTTCTCTAACTAAATTAGCTATTATTGATATTCCATCTTGAACTACTGGCCAAGCAAATCCTAATATTGCTCCTACAAAAGCCATTGCTAATGCTGTTATTATTGGAACAAATCTTGATCCTGAGAAGAATCCTATTACTTGTGGTAATTGAATATTATAGAATCTATTATGTAATAATGATGTAATTACCCCTGTAATAATCCCACCAAACACTGACATGTTTAATGTAAATATACCTAAGTTTGTTGTAACGTAAGTTCCATACTCTCCAACATTATCTGGAGTTACAACCCCTAATTGAGTTACTCCTAAACTTAACATTGTAGAAATAACTTGGTTCATTATTAAAAATCCAAAAACTGATGCAATTGCTGCTGTTCCCTTTTCTTTTTTTGCTAATCCAACTGCAACTCCAACTGCGAATAATATTGGTAAGTTACCAAATACTATATCTCCTACATTTCTCATTATTGTAAGAACTGCTGTTACTGCTGGAATTGTAACAAATGATATAAGCCCCTTATACACTTCTGGTGGGTTACTTAAATTTGCTATATTAAGTAATGCTCCTCCAACTCCTAATAAAATACCTGCTATAGGTAATGTTGCTATAGGTAACATTAATGCTTTACCTATTCTTTGTAAATATTGTAACATTATAATTCCTCCTTTTTCTTATTATTCCACTAATCTCGAAATATTATAAGATATTGTTTTAGCAAAACAAAAAAGGCCAAAATATCTATAAACTAATTAGACTACACCTCTTGTATAATCCTTTTAATTTACACATATCTTAGCCTTGCCTGCTTTACCAGTAACAACCTACTTAATTGTATATTTATAATATCATATTTCCAAATCAATGTAAAGGTTTTATTGTAAATTAAAAATATCTCATAGGTTCACTACATTCGCTTTGACTTAGAATGTAAATTTTATTAGAACCTACATGATATTTTCACTATTCTTTTATCTTCATATTATTTGTAACTCTATGAATATGTAATGTTAAATATACAACCTCATCATTATTAACCTTATATAAGTACTTATCTATTATGAAATCTCTTATTGATAAGGCACATTTATATGCTAAGTTGTACTTTAGCTCTACAATTTCTAATAAATCACTTGATTCATTTTCGTATTGTTTATTAGTTATAACTCTCCTAGCAAAGAATTTTAAATGAGTTAATAATCTATCATAATTTATATCATCATCAAAGTTTTCTATACTATAACAAACCTTTATTATATTTAATATTTCTTGTATTAATGTTGTGTTTCTAATAGAATTATTTTGTGAATTTTCATAACTAGAATTTAAAAAATGTAATGCAATAAACCCAGCTTCATCTATTGCTAAATTAATATTTAGCTTTTTATTTATATACTTAACTACAGTATTAGCTACTTTAAACTCTTCCTTATGTATTCTTCTTATTTCATCTAATAATTCGTTTTTTATTACTATTCCATCCTTATATCTCTTAACTGCAAAATTAATATGGTCAGCTAATGATGTATATAAATGGTCATCTAACTTTTTATTTAAAGTTTTATTAGCATAGATTATTATTTCATGAGTTATTTGAAGAATATCCTCTGGAATCTCACCAATCAACTTTTTAAGCTTATTTCCTGCTGAATTATCCTCACTACTAAACCTTTTTTCAATTTTATTCTCATCTATTGACTGCCCTGCTTTTTTATTAAATGCAATGCCACACCCCATTAAAATAATTTCCTTATTAGTTTTTTCATCTATAGATATTACAACGTTATTATTTAGTATCTTTTGTATAACCATTAAATTATTCTCCTTTATACTTCATCTTTACATGAGGTATTCCAGCTTCATCATACTCATCAGAAACTTGTTTAAATCCAACTGATGAATATAAAGTTTTAATATAACTTTGTGCTGATAATGTTATATTATCTTCATTAAATTCTTTTTTTATATTTACAATCGCAAATTTCATCATTTCTCGGGCAATATCTTTTCCTCTATACCCCTTAGATACTAATACCCTACCAATAGATGCTTCTTCATAACTCGTACCAGCGGGTAACAACCTACAGTATCCAGCAATTTCATTATTATCTCTATCAATTGCTAATACATGTAAACAAATTTTATCCTTGTCATCAAAATCATTTTCACAAGTTATTTTCTGCTCACATACAAAAACCTCAAATCTTGATTTACATATATCATAAATCTCTTCTTGAGATAATTCATTAAATTTTGCTATCTTATATTCTATATCCATACATGCCCTTTCCTAAAATAAGAGGTGTTTGAAACACCTCTTAAACTAAATCTATCTTATTTGTCCATTACCATATATAATATATTTTATTGTAGTTAATTCCTTCAATCCCATTGGCCCTCTAGCATGAAGCTTTTGAGTGCTTATACCAATCTCGGCACCAAATCCAAATTCACATCCATCAGTAAACCTTGTTGATGCGTTAACATAAACAGCTGCTGAATTTACTCTTTGTAAAAATCTTTGAGAGTTATCATAATTCTTTGTTACTATGGCATCTGAGTGACCAGATCCAAATTTATTTATATGGTTTATTGCTTCATCCACATTTTTAACAACTTTAATTGCCATAATGTAATCTATATATTCAGTATACCATTCCTCATCTATAGGTGTTTTAATATCATCAAGTATAGACTTTACATCATCATTACCTCTAAGCTCAACATTTTTCTCTCTTAATGCTTGTGCTACGATAGGTAAAAATTCCTTTGCAATGTTCTCATTAACTAATAATTTTTCTGCTGCGTTACATACTGCTGGTCTTGATGTTTTTGCATTAACAACTATATTTTTTGCCATTTCAAAATCACACTCTTCATCTACATATATGTGACAGTTTCCAACCCCAGTTTCTATTACAGGTACAGTAGCATTCTTTACAACTGCTTGAATTAACCCAGCTCCTCCTCTTGGAATAAGCACATCTATATAATCATTTAATCTCATCATATCTTGAGCAACTTCTCTACTTGTGTTTTCTACCAATTGAATAGAATGTTCTGGTAATCCAGATTCTTTTACAGCACTTGTTAATACTTTTACTATAGCTAAATTAGAGTTAATAGCTTCACTACCTCCTCTTAATATAACCGCATTACCTGTTTTTAAACACAAACCTGCTGCATCACAAGTAACATTTGGTCTTGCTTCATAGATTATCCCTATTACCCCCATAGGAACTCTTTGTTGTCCTATTTGAAGCCCATTAGGTCTTTTCCACATAGAAACAACCTCTCCTACTGGATCTGGCAATGCTATTAACTGCTTAAGTCCATCTGCCATATCCACTATTCTCGTATCAGATAAAGCTAATCTATCAAGCATAGCCTTTGATGTACCTTTTCCCATTGCTATTTCTAAATCTTTTTTATTCTCAGCTAATATATAATTTGTATTTTCAACTAACACTTTAGCCATTTTAGCTAATGCATTGTTTTTTTCAGTTGTACTTAAAATCCCTAGTTCATAGGAAGCCTCTTTCGCTTGTTGTCCTTTTAAAATTAATTCGCTCATTTTTAAACCTCCTTATTTTTTCTTAACAAATAAAGTACCAATTTCTTTTCCCTCAACTATATCTAAAAGAATACTTGGATCTTTTCCATTTGTTAATATCATATTTACTCCTGCTTGCGTTGATGTTTTAGCTGCTGTTAGCTTAGTAACCATTCCTCCTGTTCCTAAACTACTGCCTGCCCCACCGCAACACTCTTCTAATTCTGGAGTTATTTCTGTTACCTCTTTTAACATTTTACAATTTGCATTTACTCTTGGATCGCAATCATAAAACCCATCTATATCTGATAGGATAATTAATAAGTCTGCACAAACTAGCTTAGCTACTATAGCAGATAAATTATCATTATCACCAAATCTAACTATATTTTCAATTTCATCAATTGATACTGTATCATTTTCGTTTACTATTGGAATTATCCCCTTCTCTAATAGTGTTTCGAATGTATTACATACATTTTGTCTTATGTGGTCATCTTCAATTACATCTCTTGTTAAAAGTACTTGTCCAACTATATGGCTATATTCTCCAAAAAACTTACTATATATATGCATTAACTCACATTGTCCAACTGATGCAACAGCTTGCTTTTCTCTAATAGTCTTTGGCTTTTCTTTTAAGTTTAATTTATTAACTCCAACGCCAATTGCACCTGATGTAACTAAAACTACCTCTTTACCTGAATTTATTAAATCAGATAATACTCTTGTTAATTTTTCTATTCTAGTAAGATTAATATTGCCATTTTCATAAGTAAGAGTTGATGTACCTACTTTTACAACTATTCTCTTAGCTTGTTGTACTTCATTTCTTGCTATCATTGTGATTCCCCCAACTTTATTTTATATTCTACTTATAAATTATACACATGGTTCTATTAATTGTCTTGTTTTTATGAAATTTTTTTATCATGAAAATAAGGAATACATTTTCACATGTACTCCTTACTTTTATCCCTCCAAGAGTGTTTTATTACTCGAATTATCTCTTTTCTTTCACCAAAGAAAGTTTTCGCTAATGCATAACAAGGAATTATTATAAATGCTATTAATGGACCTCCTATGGTTGCCCCTAAAACCACTAATGAAATATCAGTTAAAGGGTGAATTTTCATTACTCTTCCCATTACAAACGGTACTACTAATCTTCCTTTTAGTGTTTGTGCAACTATTACTAATATGGTTAGCTTCACCATCATTTCAACGCCTATTATAAATGCAATGAAATATGGTATTAATAGCGAAATATAAAACCCTATAAAAGGTATAAATGCTAATATAAACGTTATAGATGATAATAGCAATGGACTTCCCATTCCTATTATTTTATATCCTATATACATCATTAAACTTAAAGAGAATGCAACAGCTGCTTGACCTAGAATATATGTAGATAACCTTTTATCACCTTTTTGTAACCAACCTTCTACTTTTTCCTTATCATCACTAGCTACAGCTGATAAAACTTTATTAACTAGCTTCTCTCCATCTTTCAATAAAAAATAGAATATTAATATTGATAACATTACTCCTGAAAAAATAGTCATAGATTTATTAGCATATTCCTTTCCTTGAGAAACAAAATAAGTAATCTCCTTTGTTCCTTGACCTAAAAATGAAAAATCTCCTAACCCTTTATTTATAAACTCTATCACCTTATATTCCTCAATATACTGTAATAAAATCTTCTTTATTTGAACAAATTGATTTATAAAATATTCCCCATAATATTTACCTACTATGCTTAATAGAA
Organism: Clostridium sp.; assembly: GCA_051653165.1. Taxonomy (GTDB): domain Bacteria; phylum Bacillota; class Clostridia; order Clostridiales; family Clostridiaceae; genus Clostridium. The sequence goes on along the minus strand of JBOFVP010000363.1, from coordinate 28,978 downwards.
TAGAAAAAATTATTACCGTTAATATTGCAGCTATATTCTTACCTAATCCAACCCTTATAAATGAATTTCTAATAGGTCTTAATAAATAGAATAAAAATACTCCAAATACAAATGGAAATATTATCACTATGGATACTGTATTTAATATTTCACCTATTATTTCAATTTTTTTTATTAACACTATTGCTAACAAAGCTAAATTTATTATAAATAAATATCTTATTATCTTTTTATAATTCCTCATTATACTTCATCTCCTTCTTTGTTAGCTTCTCCTATATCCTTTCTTTAACTCATTAATAATGAAAAAAGTTCCACGTGAAACAAATCCACGTAGAACTTTCAAAAATTCGTTAATATTATTGTTGCTCTATTTTTTTGATTGATTCTTCAAATTGAGGTAAGTAATTTTTATGTGCAACTAACATCTCATCTAATATAGTTTTTGCAACCTTACCAGCTGGAATCATTGGATTTAAAGTAAATGCTTGCATTGCTGTTCCATAGTTTCCATTAACTGCAGCCTTTACAGTTTCCTCTTCCATTGCCTTCATTATTTGAACATGTCCTCTTATAGCTGGCTCAAACTTACCAAAGCTTATAGGAATTGGTCCTGCAGCTGTTATTATTGAGCTAACCTCAACAGCACAGTCGTATGGTAAATCTGTTAATGCTCCTCTATTTCTTGTGCTTACAACCATTGTAGTTCTCTTATCATTGTGAATTGATGCTATTAATTCACATGCTGCATCTGAATAATGAGTTCCACCTCTTTTAGTTAGTTGTTCTGGTTTAACATCTAAATTTGGATCTTTATATAACTCGAACAACTCAGCTTCAGTTCTTTTTACAACCTCTGCTCTTGTCTCATTTTTCTCAAACTCTTCTAGTTCCTTTTCTACCATATCACTGTGTAAATAGTAATATTGGTGATAGAAACATGGAAGAAGTCCTACTTCTCTTAATTGCTCTGGAATAAATGGTATTGATTTTATATTAGCTACTCCACTTGTTGCCTTTTCTATTTGCTTTTCAAGAATCTCTTGAGTTAATTCATTTCCTTCATTATCAAAAGTTCTATGCCAATGGAAATGGTTTAACCCTGCAAATTTAAAGTTTAATTCCTCTAATTTCTTTCCAGTCATCTCTGATTCTAAATACATATGGTTAATTGGAACATTACATAATCCAACAACTTTTTCAAAGTCTCCATAGTTTAAAACAGCTTCCGTAACCATTCCTGCTGGATTTGTGAAGTTTACTAACCATGCATTAGGGCAAAGTTCCTTCATATCCTTAACAATATCTAAAATAACTGGGATTGTTCTAAATGCTTTAAATATTCCTCCAGCACCATTTGTTTCTTGACCTAATACTCCGTGGCTTAATGGAATTCTTTCATCCTTAATTCTTGCATCTAATAATCCTACTCTTAATTGAGTTGAAACAAAATCTGCATCCTTTAAAGCTTTTCTTCTATCTAAAGTTAAATGTAATTCCCAATCTAACCCTGCTTTTTCTATCATTCTCTTAGCTAAGTTCCCTACTATCTCTAGTTTCTCTTTTCCCTCTTCTATATCAACAAGCCATATTTCCTTTATAGGAAGCTCGTCCTTTCTTTTGATAAAACCTTCTATTAATTCTGGAGTATAACTTGACCCTCCACCTATAGTAACTATTTTAATTTTTTCTTTTTTCATAAACTCAGCTCCTCTCAATCTTATACTAAAATAGTATCATATATTTCACAAATTGTATCTATTTTCTGAAATTTAGTTACAAATAACTAAAAGTAACATATGTTTCACATCTGTAACAGGTTGTTTTATAAAAAAAGTAGTCTCTCCCTAAATTTTAGAAGAAACTACTTTTAAATTCTACTTTATTAGCTTTATTCCATCCTCAAGTGAAACATTACAATTCCACTCCGGCAACTTTTCTGTAACATATGGTGGGCACATAACTTCTCTTTCTCTATTAGGTCTTTGTCCCCAATTTATATTAAGTTTTACCCCTTTAATATCTTGATATAGTCCAATTAAACCCTTAATAGATATCTTTCTTCCTGAACATAGAGCATATTTTTTATAACCCTCCATTCTCTTTAAAGTATTATAAGCAGTTATAAAACCATTCACAATGTCCTCAATATAAACTAAATCTAACTCTTGGGTTCCTTCACTCATATTTAATGTCTCATTATTTTTATATGCTTTATGAAGTGCGTTTAATAACTTACCCCTATTATCATCTTCTCCATAGGTATCAAAAATCTCTAAAGATATTGCTCTCATATATTTCTTTTCAGTATAAAACTTCAATAAACATTCAAAAGCTTCTTTAGTTGCTGCATATAAATTTACTGGATTATATTTTTCATTATTATAATGTTGCCATGCAGTAGTTGTGTTTATTATCATATCTGCACCACTATTTTTTATAGCCTCTAATAATTTAGCTCCAAATAATACATTGCTTTCAACTAAGTTTTCGACCTCTTCACTTTTATGCTCTGTTATATATAATGATGCTAAATGAAAAATACATTTAATTTCCTTACTGTCTATATAAGTTGTTAATTCTTCAATATTATTAAATTCAACTAAATGTATCTTATCCTTTATATTCTCTAAATAACTTAAACTACTATTTTTTCTTATTAAAATACTAACATGATGTCCATCTTTAACTAGTCTTCTTGCTATATTAGAACCAATATAACCAGTTCCTCCAGTTATCAAAAAAGCCTCTCTCATTATCTCACTCCTAAAAAGGACTTTCAAAATCCTCTAATCTTTTAAATCCCTTATCCCTATCTGATATAATTGGGTTATCAACTCTCCATACATATCCTATAGAATCCCATCTAACCCCTGTATCATTATCTTTATTGTATCCTGTTGTAACGTTGTACAATACAATAGTGTCATCCTCTAATGACACAAATCCATGAGCACACCCACTAGGAATATATATAGATTTGTTTGATGAGTCCTTTAATGATATAGATATTACCTTCTTATAACTCTCACTATTTTTTCTTAGATCTATTATTACATCTTTAATAGACCCTTTAACAAGGGAAACTAATTTATCATGATTAAATGGTGGGAGTTGAAAGTGCATTCCTCTAATTACATTTTTGTTTGAAACAGAGTAATAACTTTCCTTCATATTAAAATTGATATTATTTTTTACAAACTCATCTTCATTATAAATTTTATAAAATTCTCCTCTTTCGTCCTGACTTTTATAGCCTTCTAAAATTAATACTCCTTTTATTCTAGTAGTTACTACTCTCATGTCAAACCTCCTTACTTATTAAAAAACCTTTCAAATACACTTATTATATAGTTTATTTTTTCATCAGTTAATCCAGGATATACTCCAATAAAGAATGTATTATTCATAATATAGTCTGTATTTACTAACTCACTTGCTACTCTATAATTAACATCTTCATAAGCTGGTTGTCTTATTGCATTTCCTGCAAATAATAATCTTGTCCTAATTTTATTATCTTCTAAAAATGTAGTTATATCTCTTCTATTAAATTTACACTTTTCTTCTTTTAATGAAATAGGAAAAGCAAACCAAGACGGATCTGAGTTTTCTGTTGCCTTTGGTAATATTAAAAATTCTTCAAACTGCTCTAATCCCTTATATAGCTTATTAAAATTAGACTTTCTTGCTTCAATAAAACTTGGTAGTTTTTTTAGTTGCTCAACTCCAATAGCTGCTTGCATTTCTGTTATTTTAAGATTGTACCCAATATGTGAATATACATATTTATGATCATATCCAAACGGTAATGTACCAAATTGCCTGTTAAATCTCATTTTACAAGTATTATCACATCCTCCCTTACAGAAACAATCTCTTCCCCAATCCCTATAACTTCTAATACTTCTATTTATAATTGGACTATTTGTTAATATAGCCCCACCTTCTCCCATTGTCATATGGTGAGCTGGATAAAAACTAACAGTTGCAACATCTCCAAATGTACCAACAAGATTACCATCATACTTTGATCCCAAAGCATCACAACAATCCTCAATCACATATAAGTCATGCTTTTTTGCAAAATCAGTTACCTTTTTTAAATCAAAAGGATTTCCTAAAGTATGTGCTAACATAATAGCTCTAGTTTTTTCTGTTAAAGCTTTTTCCAACAGATTTGCATCAATATTATAGGTTCCTACTTCCACATCTACAAACACAGGCACTAACCCATTTTGTATTATTGGATTTATAGTAGTTGGAAATCCTGCTGCAACACCAATAACCTCATCTCCAGCCTTTAACCTTTTATCACCTAATAACTTTGATGTTAAAGCTGTTAATGCTAACAAATTAGCTGATGAACCTGATGTAGTCAAGCTTGTATACTTTAACTCTGTAAATTTACTAAACTCTTTTTCAAATTCATCAATATATCTACCCTCAGTTAGCCAAAAATCTAATGCTGAATCAACTAAAGACATCATTTCATTTTCATCATATACTCTTCCACCAAACGTTATTGTATCTTCACCAGGAGTAAATTTTTCATTCTTAGCCTTATGCTCTTGTAAATAAAATTCTTTTACTTTATCTAATATTTCTTTTCTTAAATCTCCCATTATTCACCTCTAATTTATAAACTCTCATACTTTTCAATTTGATCTACTGTAAACTGTCTAATATTTTCTTTTTCATAAAAAGCCTTATACCATTCACCTGTCCACTTTAAACATTCATTAATGTTTAGTTTCGGACTCCATTCTAATAGCTCTTTTGCTTTTGTACTATCTAACTTTAATAGTTTCGCCTCATGGACTCCCTTATTTTCCTTTAAGAACTCTATTTTATTATCTAAATCATCTATACCCAGACTATTAAATAATATTTCAGTTAATTTTTTAACTGTAACTATGCTTTCATTATTTGGTCCAAAATTCCATGCTCCATTAAATTCCTCTGGCTTGTCCCATATTTTTTGCATCAAAGTTATATATCCATTTAACGGTTCTAATACATGCTGAAATGGTCTTATTGATGAAGAACTTCTTATTGTTAATTTTTCATTCTCATAAATACTTCGTATAATATCTGGAACTATTCTATCCTTTGCCCAATCTCCTCCGCCTACAACATTTCCAGCTCTTACTGTTGCTAAAAATTTCCCTTCTTTTTCATAAAATGATTTTCTAAATGATGCACTTAATATTTCTGATGCTGCTTTACTAGATGAATAAGGATCATATCCTCCTAAAGAATCATTTTCTCTATACCCCCAACACCACTCTTTATTCTCATAGCATTTATCAGTTGTAATATTTATTACTCCTTTAGTGTTATTGCATTTATATGCCTCATTCAAAATATTTGCAGTTCCTATTACATTGACCTCATAAGTCTCAACTGGTTCATCATAACTTTGCCTAACTAATGGTTGTGCTGCTAAATGAAAAACCATGTCTGGCTTATATCTACTAAAAACATTTTTAACTCTATCTTTATCTCTAATATCAATAAAAAGCGAATTTATATCTTTCCCAATTTCAATAGATTCATAAATATTAGGTGAAGATGTTGGTGGTAATGATATTCCTATTACATTTGCACCCATTTTATTTAACCAAGTACTAAGCCAACTCCCTTTAAATCCAGTGTGACCAGTAACTAGTACTATTTTTCCACTCCAAAAATTTTTATCTACCATACCTTCCATTCTGCCTTTCCACTTTCCCAAAGTTCTTGCAATATATTTTTATCCTTTAACGTATCCATCGGATACCAGAATCCTAAATGCTTATAAGCAGCTAGTTGATTCATACTACATAGTTTTTCTAGAGGCTCATTTTCCCATATAGTACTATCACCATCTATATAATTGAATATTTCAGGTTCTAGTACAAAAAAACCTCCGTTAATCCATCCTTCTTCAACCTTTGGTTTTTCCTTAAAGTTTGTGATTATATCACCATCTATGTCCAATACCCCAAATCTTCCTCTTGGATTAACAGCTGTAAGAGTGGCTAACACATTTTTACTTTTATGAAATTTTATTAGTTCTTTAATATCTACATTACTAACTCCATCTCCATAAGTTAAGCAAAAAGTCTCATCACCTATATAATCTTTAACTCTCTTTATTCTCCCACCAGTCATTGTGTTAAGACCTGTTTCAGCAAATGTTATTTTCCACTTTAGTTCATCCTTATCGTGTATTTCTATACTTCCTTTTTCTAAATCAATAGTTACATCATTATTGTATAAAAAATAATTATAAAAATATTCTTTAATAACATATCCTTTGTATCCTAGGCATATAACAAAATCAGTTATTCCATGGTAATCATATAACTTCATTATGTGCCACAATATAGGTTTACCCCCTATTTCTACTGACGGTTTAGGCCTTAAGTTAGTTTCCTCACTTAATCTAGTTCCATGTCCACCTGCTAATATTACTGCTTTCATTTTAATTCCTCCTTCATACATATCATTCGTGTATAATTATTCTATGCATGAATAGTTTTTATTGTTACATGTATTTATTTTGAATATTTTTTAATAAATATTAAATTTTATTCATTTTACTATTGATTTTATGTATAATTACACTTATCATTGTATGTATAGTTAATAAATATTCATAGTTAAGGAGATTAAAATGCTTATAAGTTCACATAAAAAAAATAAATTTAAATCTTTACCACATTTTTTGTTATTTTTAATACCTTCATTGCTAGGTGTGCTATTTTTCATGACTCCTATAAAAGTAAATGGAGAAATAACTATTACTGTTGCACTTTTATCTAATGGTTTAGTTGACAGTTTAGGAGACATGTTACCTTTAATTGCATCTGTATTTATATGCATAGCATTTATTGGTAGTTTATGCATTAAAATATGTAAAAAGTTTAATCTTAAGATTGGTAACATAAAATTCTTAAATTCATTATTTGATGTTACACCAATTTGGTTTGTTGCTAGGTTTTTAGGTGCTATATTCGTAACTCTTTCTTATTTAAAAATTGGACCTGAAATGATTAACTCTGAAGCAACTGGAGGATTAGTTCTTTATGATTTACTACCTATTTTGTTTGCAGTATTTTTATTTGCAGGATTCTTTTTACCACTTTTATTAAACTTTGGGCTTTTAGAATTTATAGGTTCATTACTAACAAAGGTTATGAGACCAATATTTAAATTGCCTGGACGAGCATCTATAGACTGTATAACTTCATGGCTTGGAGATGGTAGTATAGGAATATTACTTACTAGTAAGCAATATGAAGAAGGTTTTTATACTAAAAAAGAAGCTGCAATAATAGGTACAACCTTCTCAGCAGTTTCAATTACATTTAGTTTAGTTATTATATCTCAAGTTGGATTATCACATATGTTTGTACCTTTTTATATTGTTGTGTCTTTAGCTGGTATTGTTGCCGCAATTATTATGCCAAGAATTCCACCGCTTTCAAGAAAGCCTGACACCTATATAAATGGTGAAAAATCTACTGGTGATGCAATAATTCCAGAAGGATATAATGCATTTACCTTCGGATTAGAAAATGCTGTAAATAGAGCTTCTTCTAATACTGGAATTAAAGAGTTTGTTGTAGATGGAATAAAGAATGTATTAGATATGTGGATTGGAGTACTTCCAGTTGTAATGGCAATGGGAACTTTAGCTTTAATAGTAGCTGAATACACTCCTATTTTTCAATATTTAGGAATGCCTTTCATTCCACTATTAGAACTTTTAGGTATACCTGAAGCTGCTGCAGCCTCTCAAACATTAATGGTTGGGTTTGCTGATATGTTTATTCCATCAGTTTTAGCTACATCTATTACTAGCGACGTGACTAGATTTATAATCGCTTGTGTTTCTGTATCTCAATTAATTTTCATGTCAGAAGTTGGTGGGCTATTACTTGGTTCAAAAATCCCAGTTAACTTAAAAGACTTAACTCTTATATTCATATTGAGAACATTAATTACACTTCCTGTAATTACTTTATTAGCAAAATTTTTATTTTAAATATTAATACACCTAAGTTCTAGCACTTAGGTGTATTTTTTCATAAATATTTCATATATAAACTTATATTTTTAAAATTTAATTTACTCTTAAATTTCTAAACCTATTAATAGCTGACATAATTTCTTGCTTTCTTGGTAAGGCTAAATTACCACTTCCACCTTTTCCATTACTCACAACTATTAACCCCTTAACTTCAATTTCTTTTATTGCTTTATCTACAAGTTGATTTAATGTTAATGTATTATTTACAGCATTTTCTTCAATCCATTTCATAATATAGCCAATGGCAGTAACTTGTTCAAAGTCTACAAGTTGTTCAACAGCCTTTAAGTCAATATCATCCTTATTTATACTTAATCCATCTAATCCAAAGCTCTTAATTTTAATTCCCTTTGGACCTGATTGAATACTCCCTTTTCTAAGAATCCTATTAAAATTAATATCTATAACTTCATTTCTTTGCTCTATTCTTTTAAGTATTTCTCCCCTCATTATGTTTTTAGCATCACTAGTTACATCTTTAGGCTCATACTCATCCATCTGAATAACACAATCTGCTATATCAAAATAATCTCCTGAACTACCTACAACTATTATTGTAGATATATCTTTTTGCTCATATATACCCTTAACTAACTCTATAAAAGGTGTTATAGGCTCTTTTTCTTTTGATACCAATCTTTGCATAAGCTCATCCCTAATCATAAAATTAGTTGCCGATGTATCCTCATCAATCAAGAAAAGATTTGTTCCCATCTCTATTCCCTCAACAATATTTGCCGCTTGTGATGTACTCCCACTAGCATTTTCTGTTGAAAATTTCTTAGTGTCCTTTTTGTTAGGTAAATTGCTTATAAATAAAGAAATATCATCCCTTATAATACTTCTACCATCTTCTGCTCTAACCTTTAACGCTGTATTATCTGATATAACATATTCTCTTCCATCACCATAAATATGATTATAAACACCTAATTCTAAAGCATTTAAAAGTGTAGACTTTCCATGATATCCACCACCTACTATAAGAGTAATTCCCTTTTTTATACCCATTCCTTTTATCATACCCTTGTATGGAAGTTTTATTTCTACTTCTAATTCTTTAGGTGCTTCAAAAGGTATTCCTCCTTTAAGAGGTTTTTGTGATACGCCACTTTCTCTTGGTAGTATTGAACCATTCGCTACAAATCCTACTAGCCCTAATTTACTTATTTCACTTCTTAAATACTCTTGGTCCTTTATTAGTTCAATGTTTCTAATTAGTTGCTTAGAATTTATATTCCTATAAACAAGGGTATTGTTTACTATATTCGGAATGAAATCACATAGTATTTTTTCTAATTCCTTTGCTAATACACTTCTTCCTCTAGCTGGAAAACCAACCTCAAATCTAGCCTCTATTTTATTATTCCTATAGCTGATAGATGTTCTTTCTAAAACCTGTTGTGGACACTTTGAAATCAAGATTAATCCACTTTTTCCTGATCCAAAAACTTTATCCCCATACTTTCTTATATTTGAATAAAATAATCTTGTTAAAGTATCACAAGTTGATATTGTTGTACATCTTTTTTCAAAGCACTCTTTAGGGAAAGCTGCGCTTTTATTATCTATTATTACTCTTACCCTTGATGGTGAAGCAAATGGATCTCCTTGAACATGGTCTATACTTAAAATATAGTCTCCAAAGTTATACTGCTCTCCTTGTAAGTCTTTATACGACTTATATCCTTTCCCATCTATTCTTAAAAGTTCTCTTTTTAAATCACTTACATTTTTCAAAATTAATTCTCCTTATTATCCTGTGAAAAACACTCATCTATAATTTTTTCACCCATTCTTCTATACATATTACTCATATTAATAAATGAATTTATTAATAAAAATTTCTCTTCAAATTCATCTGTAGTTAACTTATTAACCTGTTTTAATTTTTCATCCATATTACAATTAAAGTCTTCTAAATCTTTATTGTACTGGGTTAAATACTTTATGTATAACTCTCTTAATGGATACTTCTCATCATTTTCATAAGATGTTACTATTTCATCTAAACATTGCTTTATATCACCAATGCTAAGAGCTCCCTTTAAATTATAAATAAAACTAAGCATTATTAAGTGATCCTTAGAATACTTTTTTTTATTTATAGGCATAAATAACTTTGCTTTTGCATAATTGTTTATCATAGTTTTAGTAAGCAACTTATCATCACTTTTTCTTTTTGTTTCTAAAAACTTACTCTCAAACAATTGCATTACTTGGTCCATGTATAAATCTATTTCTGGAATCTCATCTAACTCTATGTTTTTATCTAATCCTAGTTCACTGGATAGTCTAACTATTTCTTCTTTATCCAAGATTTTCACCTCATCTAGTTTTTAAAACTACTTTTTATATTATGTATATTTAGATTTTACTTGTTTTATAATAAATTTTCAATTATATTTATACAATTTGGTATTTTCAAGAAAATATCACAAATAATTATTGACTTTTAGAATAAAAAATATAATAATAGTATTATATTAACACGTAGTTTCAAAAACTACATATTGTAATGAGAGGTGTAAAAATGGAAAAGTATTTAAGAGAACCAATCAATGGACTAACTCATCTAGTTGGAGCTATATTAGCTTTAGTAGGGTTAATTGCAATGATTGTAAAGGCTATTATGACAGGTAGTAATGGAGTTGTAATTGCTTCAGTAATAGCATTTGGTATTAGTATGATTTTGTTATATTCAGCATCAGCAACCTATCACTCTGTAATATCAACAGATAAAGTAATTAAGGGTTTAAAAAAATTGGACCACTCAATGATTTTTATTTTAATAACTGGCTCATATGCACCATTTTGTTTAATAGCTTTAAACGATACTTCTGGGTATATACTTTTTTCTGCTGTTGCAATATGTGGATTAGCTGGGATAGTATTTAAGATGTTTTGGGTTACATGTCCTAAATGGGTTTCATCCGTTATGTATATTTCTGTAGGATGGTTCGCTATTTTTGCAATTTATCCACTTTCAAAGGTATTAACTCCCTTCGCACTATTTTTACTAGTTTTAGGAGGAATATTCTATACAATAGGTGGAGTAATCTATGCTATAAAATCTGAAAAACTTAGAATCGGAAAATTTGGAGGACACGAAATATTCCATATTTTTATAATGTTAGGAAGCCTAGCTCACTTTATATGCGTATTCGCTTACTTAATATAACTAAAAGATGATGCAAATCATCTTTTTTTATTTATTGTAATTATTGGTGTATTTAGGGTATTATAGATAAGGGGTGATAATTTGATTATTTTTGTATTAATATTTTTATTAATATTTGGTTTGTTAAATTACTATGTTGGAAACCATATATTTAAAGGCATTTGCAACTTTAAAAGAATTAATAAAAATTTATTTTGGTTAGTTTATATTCTTTTACCATTGTGTTTTAGTACTTATATGATACTTGGTAATAAACTACCAAATACTTTATCATTAATTCTTTATTATATTGGTAACTATTATTTAACATATTTTCTTTATTTGATTTTAAGCTTACCTATCTTAGATTTTATTAAATTCTTATATAAAAAGAAAAAAAAATCTATTAGTAATCTTAATAAATATTCATTTATTATCTTAATGATTGTAATTACAAGTTTAGTAGCTTATGGTACATATAATGCTAAAAACTCTTATGTTAAAAATTACAACATTACCTTAAATGAAAATGGATCAAATAATCTAAAGATTATTTTATTATCTGATATTCACCTAGGGGAAGACATTAACTCTCCTCAGTTAGTATCTCTAATTTCTGAAGTTAACGCACTTAATGGTGATTTAGTATTAATTGCTGGTGACTTAATAGATATGAGCATAGATCCTTTTATTGAAGAAGAAATGTATAGATTACTTTCTGGATTTAAAACCACTTATGGTACCTATTTCGCATTAGGAAATCATGATATTTATGATGGAAATGATGATGAATTAACTAAACTTCTAGAAAATGAAGGTATTAATGTATTAAGAGATGAATCTATTTTAGTTGATGACAAATTTTATATTATAGGACGAGATGACAAGGCTATTTCAAGATTTAAAGAAAGTAGAAAATCACTTTCTGAGATAACTTCTAATATTGATAGTACAAAACCTACTATTGTTATTGATCATACTCCTGATAGTATCGATGAATCTATTTCATCTAATATTGATATTCAAGTTTCTGGCCATACTCATAAAGGACAATTATTTCCCGGAAATTTTATTACTTCTTTAATTTTTCCACTAGATTATGGTTACAAAAATATTGATGGATTAAATTTAGTTGTTTCATCAGGTTATGGTTATTGGGGACCACCTATAAGACTAGGAAGCCAAAGTGAAATAGTCTCTATTAACGTTAAATTTTAAATTTATATAAATTTTAGTATTAAAGTAAGTAACTATTCTATGATTAACTTATTATTTTATGATATAATATTTAATTGTATGAAAATTTTTTAAAAGCGAGGTTGAATGTATTGATAACAGTATCAAATGTTAGTTTAAGATATGGTTCACGTAAACTTTTTGAAGATGTTAATCTTAAGTTTACTCCAGGAAATTGTTATGGTGTTATAGGTGCTAATGGAGCAGGAAAGTCTACTTTCTTAAAGATTCTTTCTGGTGAAGTTGAGCCAAACACTGGAGAAGTTATAATAGCTCCAAACACAAGAATGTCTGTGTTAAAACAAGATCATTACCAATATGATGAGTTTGAGGTTCTTCAAACAGTTGTAATGGGTAATGAAAGACTATACAAAATAATGCAAGAGAAGGACGCTTTATATGCAAAGCCTGATTTCAATGATGAAGATGGTATTAGAGCAGCTGAACTTGAAGGGGAATTCGCAGAATTAAACGGATGGGAAGCAGAATCTGAAGCTTCTTCTTTACTTCAAGGTTTAGGAATTGGCACTAACCTTCACTTTAAGCTTGTTTCAGAACTTACTGGTGCTGAAAAGATTAAGGTTCTTTTAGCTCAAGCTTTATTTGGTAACCCAGGAATACTAATCCTAGATGAGCCTACTAACCACTTAGATTTAAAATCAATCAACTGGTTAGAAGAATTCCTTATTAATTTTGAAGGTACAGTTATAGTTGTATCCCATGATAGACATTTCCTAAATAAAGTTTGTACAAATATGGCAGACGTTGACTTTGGAAAGATTAAGCTATTTGTTGGTAACTATGATTTCTGGTATGAATCAAGCCAATTAGCTCTTCAAATGTCTAAGGATCAAAATAAGAAAAAAGAAGAAAAAATTAAAGAACTTCAAGACTTTATCGCTAGATTTAGTGCTAATGCATCTAAATCTAAACAAGCAACTTCAAGAAAAAAGCTATTAGATAAAATCACTTTAGATGATATCCAACCATCAACAAGAAGATATCCTTTCGTTGGTTTCAAACCTGAAAGAGAAGTTGGAAATGATATTTTAGTAGTTGAAGGTTTATCTAAAACTATTGATGGAGTTAAAGTTTTAGACAATGTTTCTTTCAGAGTTAGTAAAGATGATAAAATTGCCTTAATAGGTAATGAAATTGCTGTTTCTTCTCTATTTAAAATACTAAATGGAGAAATGGAAGCTGATTCTGGAGAATTCAAGTGGGGAATCACTATAACTAAAGCTTACTTCCCTAAAGATAATAATGAATTCTTCAATGACTGTGACTTATCTCTAGTAGATTGGTTAAGACAATACTCAGAAGAAAAATCTGAAAGCTATATTAGAGGATTCTTAGGTAGAATGTTATTCTCAGGTGAAGAAGCTTTAAAACAAGCATCAGTTCTTTCTGGAGGAGAAAAGGTTAGATGTATGTTATCAAGATTAATGCTTTCAAATGCAAATGTATTAATGCTAGATCAACCAACTAACCATTTAGATCTTGAATCAATTACAGCAGTAAATAATGGTTTAAGAGACTTTGATAGCAACTTAATATTTGCTTCTCATGACCACCAATTTGTTCAAACTATTGCAAACAGAATCATTGATATTAAAAATGATGGTTCAATAGTTGATAGAACTATGTCTTATGACGAATACTTAGAATTTGCTGATTCTAAGAAATAATATAAAAGGCACTAACCAGTTGATGCATCCATTGTCTACTTGACAATGGATATATCAAAATCCGGTTTAGTGCCTTTTTATTATTTCAATAATTCTTTTACAACTTCATGTACATAATCAATTTTATTTTTAGCTATTTCTCTAATTCCATCTTCTGCTCTATTGAATGTATAACTATTTTTTGTTATTTCAAACATAGAAACATCATTATAAGAATCTCCAACTGTAAAAATATCATCTACATGTACTTCTAGAATTTCTGATAACTTTAATAATCCATTTCCCTTTGAGCACCCTTTAGGTACTATATCAACAAAAAATTGATTTCTAACTGCATCAAAAATCTCCCCATATTTATCATTCAATATATTCTTAGTCTCTTCTGCTCTATCGTAGCACTTGTCTAAGGAAAAAACACTCATCATTTGAAAATTCTTAGCTTCATTTTTTATTATATCCTTAGCAACTTTTCTACTCCCTAAGTCTGATAAAAACCCTATTTGTTCATAGTTTTTAGTTGGTGCATCAACTAACGAAGTAACTTCTCCGTTATCATAATAAATACCTAATTTATCTGAGTCATAATATTCCTCAATTATTTCTAAACCAGTATTATGATTAATGGTATCATTTGATATTATATTCATATCTCCATCTAATACTACCCCACCATTACATAAAACTAAATAGTCAAACTCTAAGTTAAATTGTTCTAGAGTCTTTGTAAATCCACTTAATGTTCTACCTGTAGAAATTACAAACTTATGTCCTAATTTTCTCATTTCTCTAATAGAATCTAAATCTCTTTGATCAATATTTTTTCCTTCTATTATAAGAGTTCCATCTAAATCACTTGCTAATATCTTCATAAATCCACCTCTTTTGTTTCTATACTTAAATAGTATACCATATCATGATATACTATTTAACCATAATATAGAAATTAGAATGTTATATGATATTTTTTGATTTTTTCTTGCTGTACTTAATATGAAGTAATTTATGAGCTTTTCCTTTACCTGGCTCACCCATAAATGTATCATACATTTTTATTAAAGATACATTCTCATGAGATTTTCTTTTCTTTAGGTTCTTATCCTGATTATATAAAACAGATGCTCTAACTTCTCTTATATTAATCTTTTCTCTTTCACCAGCAGAAATATGAG
The DNA here is from genome assembly GCA_051653165.1 of Clostridium sp. GTDB lineage: Bacteria > Bacillota > Clostridia > Clostridiales > Clostridiaceae > Clostridium. The sequence goes on along the minus strand of JBOFVP010000363.1, from coordinate 13,645 downwards.
GTTGCCCTCCACCATTAACACAGCCACCTGGGCATGCCATAACCTCTATAAAGTGATATTGTTTCTCTTCCATTCTAGCACTTTCAATAAACTCAAAAAGATTAGCCGAACCATTTATAACTGCTACATTAAAATCTTCATCTCCAATTTTTATTGTAGCATCCTTAATGCCCTTAATTCCTCTTACCTGCTCATATTCAATATTATCTAACTCTTTACCTTCAATAAAATCTTTAGCTGTTCTAATAGCAGCCTCCATAACTCCACCTGTAGCTCCGAATATTGCTCCAGCTCCTGTATACTCTCCCATTGCTGGATCAACTTCTCCATCTTGTAGATTTATAAAGTCTATTTTTGCATCCTTTATCATCTTAGCTAATTCTCTAGTTGTTATAACTGCATCAATATTTCTTAGTCCATCATTCTCCATTTCTGGTCTATCTGCTTCATATTTCTTAGCTATACACGGCATCACTGTTACAGTAAATATATTTTCTGCCTTTAACCCAGAAATCGATGGGTAGTATGTTTTACTTGCCGCTCCAAATATTTGTTGAGGTGATTTTGCTGTAGATATATTGTCTAATAAATTTGGATAATAATTTTCAACCTGTCTCACCCAAGCAGGACAACATGAAGTAAACATAGGGAACGGTCCTCCAGATTTTACTCTTTGAATTAACTCTGTTGCCTCTTCCATAATTGTCATGTCAGCACCAAAATTAATATCAAATACTTTATTAAATCCTAGTTCCTTTAATGCTGAATATATTTTACCTGTAACATCTACCCCATAACCCATTTTAAATAATTCTCCCATTGCAGCTCTAACTGATGGTGCCATAGCAACAATAACATGCTTTTCCTCACCCTCTAAAGCAGCTTTAACTCTATCAATATGAGTTTTCTCTGATAATGCATCAACAGGACATACTGAAACACATTGACCACATAATAAACAATTTGAGTCATCAAAACATTTATTATCATTTGATGACACTATCTTTTTATAATCTTTATCTATTATATTTATAGAACATGTTCCTGTTTTTTCTTTGCAGGTTGCTTCACATCTTCCACATAGTACACACTTACTTCTATCTAGTACTAAAGACTTACTTCTATCATCAACTAATTCACTCTTATCAGTTGGTAAAAATGGTTTATTAGCCCTTGCTTTTGTCTTTATTACTAACTTTAAAAATTCACAAGTTTCTCTTCTCTTACATGGTCCACACTTAAACTCATGCTTATCTAATAGATTTGATACTACTTTTTTAGTATTTTCTAAAACTCTTTCTGACTTTGTATTTATTATCATTCCATCTTCAATTTTAACCTGACATGATAGAATTAAATCTTCTTTACCATCTACTTCAACTGCACATACCCCGCATTTACCTACATTTCCACAGTCATCTAGAAAACATAATGTTGGAATATCTACACCATTTTGTTTTGCTACATTTAATATTGTATTGTCCTTAGCTGTGGTAATTTCTTGTCCATTTAAAATTACTTTTATCATAAGCTGGTCCTACCTTTATTTTAATGTATTAGGATACATAAATCCCTTATTTATACTATCATATATTTCCATTAAATTCATCTAAGCTTCTTTATTATTTACTATTTATTAACTATTTTAATAAGCTAAATTTTCTGATTTTACTTTTTATTTTGATATATTATCAAAAAAATCAAACTTAATCTAGACTTTACATAAAATTTAGCCTACAATAATCATTGATACTTTATAGAATTAGAGGGGTAACTATGATAAAAATATATAATAGGCATAGTAAAACTTATGAGGAAGAAAAGGTAGCTGGACAAAAATACCTTAAATGGTGCTATGAATCTCCAGTTGGTAAAAGAATAACTGAGTTATTACTAAAAAAACGTTTTTGCTCAAAGGTATACGGTTCATTTTGTGATACTAAATATAGTACAAAAAAAATAAATAGCTTTATTGATGAATTTGATATAAATATGAATGAATGTAATAAATCTTCTAATGATTTTACATCTTTTAATGACTTCTTTATAAGAACTTTAAAAGATGGAGCTAGGCCAATAGATATGAATGAAAATATTCTGATATCTCCTGGTGATGGTAGATTAACAGCTCTTGATAATATATCAATGAATGATTTAGTTCAAGTTAAAGGGTTAACTTATAGCTTAGAAGAACTTATTCAAAACAAGGAAATTGCAAAACAGTATGAGGGCGGAGTTTGTTTAATTCTTAGACTTTGTCCTACTGATTACCACAGATATCACTTTATAGACAATGGTATTCCTGGTGAAAGCCATTATATAGATGGGAATTACTATTCAGTTAATCCAATTGCATTAGAAAAAATACCCAAACTTTTCTGCCAAAACAAAAGAGAATGGAGTATTTTTAAATCAGATAACTTTGGTGATATAATTCATATTGAAGTTGGGGCAACATGTGTTGGAACCATAATTCAAAGTTATACACCTAACTCAAGAGTTTTAAAAGGATCAGAAAAAGGTTACTTTAAATTTGGTGGTTCTACAACTATTTTATTCTTCAAAAAGAATACTGTAGAAATAGATGAAGAAATTTTAATTCAAAGTAGTTTAGGATTTGAAACTAAGGTTTTAATGGGTGAAACTATAGGTAATAAAAATAGAGCTTAGATTACTAAGCTCTATTTTAATGCAATATTTAACTCTTTTTTAAATTTATTGATATCTTTTTCTAATATTATTATTGATATATTCATCTGCTTTGCTCTTTGAATTAATGATGTTTTTAGTGGTTTTTTAGTAGCTACCAATATTTTTTTCGCATTATCTCCACCTAATTTCTTGGCATATATACTTAATTCATTTAAGGCATCTTCATCGTACTTATCACTATCTTTACATGAAATACATATTAATATTGAATCTTTTATTGCAACTACATCTAATTCATTTTTGACAACTTTAGCATCATTATTCCAAAAAAATAACACTCCACTTTTTGTTTCATCTATTTCTTTTATTTCATTAACAGCTATATTAGTAAATACCTCTAACCAAGTCCCACTCTTAAATATAAATCCTTTTAAATAACTATTCAAAAAAGTAATATCTATTTTTTCTTCTGTTTCTAAAATTTCTATACTCTTAAGCTTTTCAAGAAATTCTAAACATCCTTTAACTATCTTATATTCATCATTATTTAATTTACTTTTATGTACTATAACTAAATTAGTGTTCTTATAATCGTGTTCAAATGTGCTATTATCATATAATCTTTGTTTATACTTATGCCATATTGGTAAATTAATTTGAATTTGCTTCGTTATTTCAATCAAATCTTTCTTTCCTAGCATATTTGTGGACTCAACTAATATCTCTGCTCCAGCAGCATGAGTTATATCCTCTATGTCTAAATCAATTATATCTTCTTGTGTAGTTTTTACGTTGTCAGTAAAATAAAATAATTTTTTATTTAATACATCTATGTATACACCCATTAAATTGTTTTTCATTAAATATTGATGAAACATTAGAGATACTATTCTTTCTCCTCCAGTTAAATTAAATATTATATCCTCTGAACTATAGGTCACTACTATTTTTTCAATTTCATTGTAATCATACTCTATTAACTTAATTGTTTCTATATTTATATTAGGTATAACTTTCCTATAAATATTCTCTATACCTTCGATATCATAATTTTTAAAGTTATTATCTATTAAAATAACTTTTGTAACACTAAATTTCTTAGCAAGTATTATTCCACCCTCATTATGTTCATCAACAAAATTAACTATAGTATTAAATTTCATAATTACACCTTCTAAAACTATTAATTTTTAGATAATTATTCTATATTATTAATTTTTCCAAAATAAAAAAAGCTATCCATAAATTAATATGAATAACTTGATATGGTAGAGCGTATAGGAATCGAACCCATAATGTACCGTCCGTAGCGGTATGTTATATCCATTTAACTAACGCTCCTTAAATTATTTAACAGACTTATATTATCATAAAGATAAACATTAATCAAGTTTTACTACAAATTATAAATATATATCTGAAAACTCTATCTCTAATTGTTGTACTTTTTTATCTCCGTCAATAACTTCAACCATATCTTCTTTTATAATGACTTTAGGAATAGTTATAATAAATTCAGCACCTTTACCCTCATCACTAATTAATTCTATGATTCCATTATGTGCTTTAACTAAAAAACTTACTAAATCTAATCCAATTCCACTTCCGCAATGCTCACTTTCTTTTTGCTTTGTAGCCTGTTCGAATCTTGAAAAAATCTTTCTTTGTTGTGATCTTTCTATTCCTGGCCCTTCGTCTTTTATACTTATCTTTAAATTATTATCCGTTTCAAATACATTAATATATATACTTGTGTCTGAATTTGAAAATTTAATTGCATTTGATAATAAATTCATTATTATTCTATCGAAAGCTTGTATATCCACTGCAATTATACACTCTTCTATATTAGTATCAAATATTAAATTTATACATTTTTGTTTTGCATATCTATCAGTAAAATGAACTGTACTTTCTATCATTGTAATAATATCTACATTTTTTCTTATCAAACTATAATTTAAATTCTGTAATCTTGTAGTATCTATTAAATTATCTATTAACTTTACCATTTTATAAGAATTTCTTCTTATTATTTCAATGTAATTAGCTCTTTTTTCAAAATCTTTATCTAAACATTGAATTACGCTCAATATATTATTTATAGGACTTCTTAAATCATGAGTTATATTTAACAAAAAATTCTCTATATTTATATCTTCTTTGGTAAATTCATTTATTGAAGATTTTTCTTTTGCGAAAACTTCTAAATCCTGTTTAAGTAATTTAATTGACATTCTTTGCCCCACCTTTTAACCAAATTCCTATGGAATATATTTACATTTTAACACAAGTTATTATTTTATTCAATATTATTTTTAACTTTTTTTGTAAATTAATTAGATGTTATCTCTTTATGTATAAATAAAAAAATAATAAGGCATATCTCCTAGGAAACATACCTTACATTTTTAATTTATGTTATTATTTTCTAATGCTTCTCTTCTTATATTCCTTAAAATTAATATTACATATAATAAAGTACCTATTGTCATTGCTGGTGTTAAATATAATGTAGGTATAAATATAGCAATACCTGTTATTAAGATATTAGGTAATGTTGCTGCATATATAGCTAATGAATATATCCCTGAGAACCTTATTCTTAATCCAAGTATCATATTAGATATCATTGCAAATATAGCTACCAATAAACAATTCATTAGGTAATCAACGAAATATGCAACTACCGTTATAACTAAAAATATTGGCGGCATTACTTTTGCAATTAACTTAATTTGAGAAATTATATCATCATTATCTATTGTTCCTATAAATAAATCCTTAAAGGAAACCTCATATTCGCTTCCAAGGTCCGTATAAATTATTCCATCCTTTAATATTAAAATTGACATATCACTATGAACACTAATACTTCTTAGCTCTTCTTTATTTGATAATTCCTTATCTGAATCTATATAAAGTAATATTCCACTCTCTTCTACTTTAATAGGACTATTCTTCATAGTTAAAATTCCGTCTTTTAATTGGAATTCATATTTTTCACTACTTAAATCTTGTATTGTTGCATCAATACCTTTTTTTAAATTTAATGTAACTCCTATACCCTGTACTAATCCTAGTATCAAACTTAGCATTACTGCATATAAAATTGCTCTTCCAAGCCCTTCCCTCATATACTTTGGAAACTCTTTTATGTTATATAAATTGTTATATACCTTCTTAAAAAAATTAGTTTTTTTCACTTTTATATCTCCTCCACTCTTATTTAATTATTGTATCACATTAATATATATGGTTCTATATATAAGTTTATTTATGTTGATATTTTACTTTTTTAAATAAATTGAATACTAATTACATTTCTTGTCAATAATTCTAAATATATATTTTGTAAAGGAGATTTAAATATGAAAAAAATTCATCTAAAATCAATATTTTCGAACAGAATTTTTAGATTAATTATTGTATTATCGCTCCCATTAGTTATTCTTTCTAGCATCTTCATCTATCAAAACATTACATATAATAATATACTTAATAAATTTAAAGCTAATTTTGATAGCTTTCAATATCCTACCGCTAATAATATTTCGCTAACAGAGGGTAAGTTTAATATCTTTAAAATTTTATCATTTGAAACTGATCTAAGTTCTTACTTCAATAAAAAGCTTGAAGAAGTTAGTGATAGTATTAAGTCTAATAAAATAGATGATAATCAAGCAATAAGCATATTAAATGAAATCAACCGATATAACTTAAATAATGCTACTGTTTTAAATTGCTTCTCTTTATTAGATAAAGATGTTTTATTTCAAGACACATATAATCAAGCAATAAACTTACATAAAGATGGTAAGTTTGAAGAGTCATTAGATAAATTATCTAAAATACCTTCAAGCTCTCCAAACTATTCTTTGTCTCAATATTATATTAAGTTAAATAAAGATGGTTTGAAAAAAAATATATTCGCCACTGCAGATGAATATGTTAAAAATGATTATTACACCAAAGCTCTTGATTATTTAAATTCTTATAATAAATTATTTGGAGATGATGTAGAGTTTTCTGATAAGAAGACCTCTATTAATGAATCAAAAACTGATTATTTATCTAAAAATAATTCAAGTAAACCTGTTTCATCAAATACTGAATCTATAGTAAATAACATAACTAGTGCCAATATTAATAACCTTAATATTGGTAGCTTCACGAATTATTTATTATATGTATCTTTAGATGAGCAAAAAACTTATTTATACAAAGGTAGTGTTAACAAATGGAACTTAGAAAAAACTATGCTCTGCTCTACTGGAATAGAGGGTAAGGATACTCCAACTGGAGTATATGAGATTGGAGAAAAAGGTGATTGGTTTTACTCTGAAAAATTTGATCAGGGAGGTAAATATTGGCTTCAATTTTACGGAAATGACTACTTATTTCACTCTCTTCCCTTTAAAGAAGATAAAACAACCGTTGATGATTGGACTCTAGGGAAAAAAGCATCTCATGGATGTATAAGACTTCCTATTGAAGATTCTAAGTGGCTATTTAATAATATACCAAGAGGAACAAAGGTCATTATTAAATAAAATTATCATATGTTATGTATATTAATTTATATTAATTCTGTATAATATTTATATAAGAAATTTATTTTAAATGGAGGATTTATGAAGTTTAATATACCTGCTGATGTTAATTTTATAATAGATACTTTATACGATAATAGCTTTGAGGGCTTTATGGTTGGTGGATGCATTAGAGATTTATTGCTAGAAAAATCTCCAAATGACTTTGACATAACAACCTCAGCTCCGCCTGAGAAGACTATTAATATTTTCGCCAAAACAATTCCTACTGGGCTACAACATGGTACAGTAACTGTTTTAGTTAATAATGAACCTTATGAAGTTACAACTTACCGAACTGAAGGAGAATATAAAGATAGTAGAAGACCTTCAGAGGTAACTTTCGTTACTAATCTTAAAGAAGATTTATCTAGACGTGACTTTACTATAAATGCTTTTGCATATAATACTACACATGGTTTGGTAGATTATTTTAATGGCTTATCTGATTTAAATAATAAGCTTATTAGAGCTGTTGGAGATGCTGATAAAAGATTTAAGGAAGATGCCTTAAGGATGATGAGAGCTATTAGATTTTCATCACAACTTGATTTTTCTATTGAAAAATCAACGCTTTATGCTATTTCTAATAATTCAGATTTAATAAAAAACATAAGCCAAGAAAGAATAAGGGATGAATTATGTAAAATACTTTCTTCTAAGAATCCTAGAAAAGGTATAATACTTTTAGAAGAAACAGGATTACTTAAATTCATATTACCTGAATTACAGTCTACAGTTGGATTAAAACAATATATACCTTATCACTTTGAAGATGTATTTAATCATTCTTTATCAGTACTTGATAATTGTATAGAAAGTAATAGTATCCCACTAAAACTTTCAGCCTTATTGCATGATATAGGAAAGCCTACATGTTTCTCAAAAGATGAAAATGGAATGGGACATTTTTATAATCATCAAGTTATTGGAGAAACTATTTCTAAAAACATTTTGTCTAGATTAAAGTTTGATAACAACACTATTTCTATTGTTTCAAACCTAATAAGAGAGCATATGTCTGTTATGGATAAACCAAAAGACTCTACTATTAAAAGATTAATAAATAGAGTTGGTGTCAATAATATATTTAATTTATATACTCTTCAGCGTGCTGATATAAACTCCTTGTTAAACCCTGAAAGTGTAATTCATAAAATAAACTTTATAGAAACTAGAACACATGAAATTTTAGATAATAAATTACCTCTTTCAGTAAAGGATTTAGCTGTTAATGGTAGTGATTTAATTAAATTCCTTAATGTTAAACCTGGAAAAACAATAGGTATAGTTTTAAACACTTTATTAGATATGGTACTAGAAAATCCTGACTTAAATACTAAAGAGGTATTATTAAGCATTTCTAGTGATGTTTTAAAAGGGACGGAAATATAACCGTCCCTTAAACTTATAACTTTATTTCTTTATCTAAATAAAATGAATATAAATAACTTTCTTTAACTCTTTTTCCTGTCATTCTGAAAATAGCTTCTTCATAATATTTAATCTGAATTTCATATTTCTTTTTAAATTCGTCTTCATTATTGCTCTCAACATAATCTGTTTTATAATCTAATAAAATATATCCATCCTCAGTTTCAAAGAAGCAATCAATTATCCCTTGAAGTCTTACTTTTTCATCTTCTACCTCTTCTGAAATATCTTTTATAACTTCTTTTGCTCGTATCTCAGTATAAAAAGGAATTTCATTGTATATCTTTTTTCCTTGCTTATGCGATTGTATCATTATTTGTCCTAATTTACTATCAAAGAATTTTCGTATTTTGGTAGCTCTCACAGAATTATATTCTTTTTCTGTAATTAAATCTTGATCAACCATATCTTTTAATTGAGTGATTATATCTCCAACACTCGAAATATTATTTAAGTCTAATGCTTGCATTACAAAGTGCATTGCTGTTCCCTTTTCTGCTGAACTTAACCCTTTTTCCTCTTGCATAAACTTAGGTTTAATTAATATTGGCTCCTTGTATAACTTAACCCCTTCTAACTCTTCAATTTCTTCTTGGTTTTTCTTTTTAACATCTGATACCGAAAAGTTACTTCTTAAATTTACTGCATCCTTATACTTATATCTAAATCCTAATCTTCTTTCTATCTCTTCATCCACAAATTTTTTATCATTTTTTATAAACAGTTCATTATTTTCAAATTTATCCACATCTGATTTTTTTTCATCCACAATTATCTCGTTTTTACTCCATAATTTAACCTTCCATGTGGATAAATCATCTTTGCCAATACAATTATTATCCCCAATATAATCTGTTAACACTTTTCCATCTCTATGTTGACATAATGAATATCCAATCCAGTCTAAATATGATTTTCCTTTCATAACCTCAGATGGAGAAATTCTATTATTTTCAATACTTGCTGCACTAACCCACTTTGATATTGTTTTTTCTAAATCATTTACTGCACCAGTAATTATCAGTTTTTCTTTAGCTCTAGTAAATGCAACATAAAGTATCCTCATTTCCTCTGAAAGAGTTTCTAACTTTACTTTTTTCTTTATTGCTTCCTTTGCTAATGTACTATAACTTATTCTCTTCTCCAAGTTTACATACTCAGGTCCTAACCCTAAATCATGATGATATAATATTGTATTCTTTAAATCCATCAAATTAAAGTTTTTACCTGCACCTGATAAAAATGTTACTGGAAATTCTAATCCCTTACTTTTATGGATACTCATTATTCTAACTACATCTTCATTTTCTCCTAAAATCTTAGCACTTCCCATATCCCCTGCAGAGCTTCTTAGCTTATTAATAAAGTTTATAAAATTAAATAGACCCTTGAAACTTGTTTTTTCAAACTGCTTTGCTCTTTGGAATAATATCCTTAAATTTGCCTGTCTTAACACCCCATTAGGCATTGCTCCAACAAATCCATAATATCCAGTTTCCATATATAACTTCCATATTAATTCATCAATAGGAGTATATAATGCCTCTTTTCTCCACCCATTGATATTATTGATAATATTTATAGCCTTTGATTTTATATCCCCGCTTAACTTATCATTACTAGGAATAAGTAATAGATTTTCATAAAAATAATTTTCCTTATTAATCATTCTTAAATCTACAAGCTCCTCTGCTGTAAACCCTACAATAGGACTTCTTAATAAAGCAATCATAGGAACATCATTCCTTGGATTATCTATAACTTGTAATAATGCCATTATTGTTCTTATCTCTATTGCTTCAAAATATCCACTACCAGTATCTGCATAGACCGGTATACCTTCTTTTCCAAGTTCCTCTAAAAATATTTCAGACCAGTTTTTAGTTGCTCTTAATAGAATTACAATATCTTTATACTTTAAATGACGATATCCATCTAGTCCTCTATCAAATACCTTAAATACTTTTCCTGATTTTACATCCATCATCTCTTTTATTCTTTTAGCAACAATTTTAGCTTCTAAATTAATTGAATTTAAATCCTCTTCACTATCTTCTTCATATTCACTCTTATCTATTTCTTCCTTTTTATCAACTATATGAACCTCAATAGGACCACCTACTTCAACATTATCCTCATTGCACTCTTTATAAGTTGCCCCTAAATTTAAAGCTTCCTCATCAGTATATTCCAATTCTCCAACTTCATTAGACATTGTTTCTTTAAATATATAGTTGGTGCCTGTAATTACCTCTAATCTACTTCTAAAATTCTTATATAACTGAATCTTTATTTCATTACCCTCTGTTAATGAATATCTTCTATACTTATCTAAAAATAATTCTGGTTTTGCCTGTCTAAATCTATAAATACTTTGTTTAACATCACCAACCATAAATACATTTGGTCTATCTGTATTTTTTCTTGATACTAAATCTATTATAGTTTCTTGAACATTATTTGAGTCTTGATATTCATCAACTAATACCTCATCAAAATATTCTCTAAACCTTAAAGCAACTTTTGATGGTACAATATTACCTTCATTCTCTTCAATTAATATCTTTAAGCATAAATGCTCTAAATCATTAAAATCAAGGATTCCCTTTTCCTTTTTCTTAAGCTCAAATCTCTTCTTAAACTCTAAAACCAATTCAGCTAATTTTTTCATATAAGGATATACCATCTGAGTTGATTCTAAAAACTCATTTGGATTCATAGAAAATATATTTTCCTTGATCCCCTTTATTTTTTTCTTTACACCATCTCGTATATCCTTTACAGTTTTTTGAATAGACTCATCAGTTATATCTTTTTTCTTTATAGTTTTTATTCTTTTAAAATCAACTTTATTAAATCCATTATATAACTCAATTATTCCATCATTACATACATCCAATAAAGCATTTAATTGATTTATATCGTCCTCAAAATTTTCAATATATGGAGTTAACTCCTGTGAGGTATAAATAATTTCTAGACCTCTTCCAAGCATATTAATACAACTGTCTACCTCAGTTTTAGCATCATTTTTTAATATTTTTACCCAATTTGTGTTATTTAAATCTTCTAATGTTTTTATATTAAACTCTTCTGCTGAATCGTTAAGCCACTTCTCAGGCCAAGGACCACTCATGCTAAATCTAAAAATATCTAAAACTAATTCTTTTAGCTTTTTATCATCCTTTGAATTACAATACGCCTCAACTAAGTTTAAAAATTCACTATCTTCATTGTCATACATCTCATCAAATAATTCATCAATAATTTCTAACTTTATTAAAGTACCCTCTGTTTCATCACCAATTCTAAATCCAGGGTCTAAATCTATTGTATGAAAATTATTTTTTATTACATCTAAACAAAATGAGTGCATTGTAGTAATATTTGACCTACTTAACAATGTTAATTGTTTCTGCAATATAGTTGAGTTAGGATTTTTCTCTAATTCCTTTGAAATTGCATCCGCTATTCTTTCCCTCATCTCGGATGCAGCTGCATTCGTAAAAGTAACTACTAATAATCTATCTATATCAATAGGCTCATCTTCATTTATAATTATTTTTATTATCCTTTCAACCAAAACTGCAGTTTTACCTGATCCTGCTGCGGCTGCTACTAATAAGTTACACCTTCTCGTATCAATTGCTAATTGTTGTTCTTTAGTCCACTTAGTCTTGCTCATTAATAACCTCCTCCTCTCCAATACGTTGCTTTATTCTATCCCATACTTCATCTTCACTTTTCTTTATAACCAATTTATAATTATTATCCTTTATACTTGTATCAAACTGACATATAGAAGAATAATCACAATAAGCACAATAAGCTCTATCTTGTGTTTTACATGGCTCTACTTTAATTTTTCCACTTAACATATCTTCGCATAACTCTTTCATCTTCTCATTAACATACTCTCTTAAAAGAGTAAACTGGTCCTCTGTTATTACAGAACTCTTTGAATCAAAGTCTCCATCCTTTTTTAACTTAGCTGGAATTACTAATGAATACTCAGTAATGTTTCTATCCATTGCCTTAACAAGTTCAACATCCTTTAACACTAGCCCATTCATTTTTAACTTTTCTAATACCTTTTTTTGAACTTCTTCCTCCTCTAATTCATTCTTACTACTTATAATAGGATCATCAATTCTGAAATATAATATTGCCCCTGGCATTGCACCCGTTTTTAAAATATGCTTTGAATTTCTAAGTAAAGCATCTAAATACACAAGTAATTGCATCTGAAGCCCATAATATAACTCATTCAAATCAAACTTCTTATTTCCTGTCTTATAATCAACAATCCTTACATAAGTGTTTCCATTCATATTTAAAGTATCTACTCTATCTATTCTTCCAGTTAGATATACCTTTTCTCCTGATGGTAATTCTAAACAAATAGGATCTCCATCTCTTGCATTACCAAAAGAAAATTCATTACTAAATACCTCAAACTCACCTTTCCTCATTTGCTCTGCAATAACTGAAACTGATTTTGTTACAACTCTCTTAAATCTGTTTGCAAAATATTGATATCTTTTAGATGAATTTAATATAGAAGAACTCTCATCCTTTAGTTTATTATCTATTAATTCCTTTATTATTTTTCCACATCTATTATTACTAAGCTCTGACCAAGCTATTTTTTCTTGTTTTACCTTAACTATAAAGTTATCTAATATATCATGCATAAAACTTCCTAAATCAGGAGCTGAAAATTCATATATCTTTCTATCTTTAGCCTTTAATCCATATTGAACAAAATATGAAAAAGGACACTCTGCATACTTCTCTAATCTTGATACATTAAACAATAATTTTTCACTATCATTCTGATACAATTGTTTGATTTTTTTTCTAGAAACCTCATCACCAATATTTGAATATCTTAATCCATCAAATACAGCCTTACTCTTGAGATTAAATTCATCATACTGATTAAACCAATTAAATACATCCTTCCA